>NZ_JBITJV010000023.1:0-161838 GCF_044460385.1 Streptomyces sp. NPDC050121
AGCCCGTTGCGGTTAACGTCGCACGACGGGTTCGGGAGGAGGCCGCTGGGAAAAGGGGCAGCTCCGCTGCCACCTCGCCCGGCGGCCCACCTCACGCTGAGGCTCGCACCGGACCCCGATGGCCCATGCCCCGGTGCGAGCGGCGGTCTTTCCCAAGGCACCTGACGGGGGAGAAAGAGCCCACCGAGCCCCACCCCCATGCCCACCGCTCTCGCCCACGGCACGCCCCCAAGGGTTCTCGCTAGGGCGGGAGAGCCGTGGCCCCCGCCTGGCCGAAACCCATACGCACCGTTGAACGGGCCTGCGGAGGCCCAGAAGATGGTCATGAGCGCCCATCCCACCCGGTCCACGGGAGGCCGGGCGGATGACGCGGTGCCGGCGTTTCGAGGCCGGTGGAACGGGGGCCGAGCGGTGTTGATGAGTGGTGGCGCGGCAGTGAGCGGTACTCGATGAGGAACCGGATGCAGATCGCGCTCCAGGTCATGCTGGCGCTGGTCGCCTGCTTACTCGGGATCGCCACCAACTACGCGACCAGTACCGACAAGGCTCCCTGGGCGCTGGAGGCCATTCAGCGGTTCTCCGTTCCGGCCATCGGTGTGCTGATCGTGGCGCTCGTGGTTGGGCAGGTCGTCGTCTACCGGTTGGAGAATCCCGCACCGTCCCGGATCGAGTGGCCGCGTGAGCGGGTTCCTTACCCGGGCCTCGACGCGTTCGACGAGGACGAGGCTGCCGTCTACTTCGGCCGGGAGGCACAGGCCGCCGAACTGACTCGCAGGCTGCACGCCACCGCGACCCGCCCCGCGGAACGGTTCCTCGTGCTGGTCGGGGCGTCCGGGAGCGGTAAGTCCTCGCTGGTCAGAGCAGGGGTGATGCCCCGCCTTCGGGAACGCCGCTGGACCGTCGTACCGGCCTTCGCCCCTGGCCCCAACCCACTGGGCGCCCTCGCGGGGGCGCTGGCGGCCGCTGCCGAAGGACAGGAACCGGCGAGCGCCATACTGCGCAGGTTGCGCCAGGGGCCGGACGCGCTGCGAGCCGAGCTGGCGCGACTGCGCGGCGGCCGGTTCCGCCGGATACTCCTCGTGGTCGACCAGTTCGAGGAGGTCGTCACTCTGGCGGGGGAGCGCGAACGAGCCCAGTTCCTCGCAGCGCTGCGCACCTGTGTGGAACAGGATCCAGCGGTCCGCGTACTGGTCACCCTCCGGGTGGACCTGCTCGGCCGGCTGCTCGGCACCGGACACGCGGAAATCCTCCAGCATCCCGTCGCCATCGGTACGTTGGGCAGGGCACAGCTCGCCGAAGTCGTGGAGCGACCTGGGGCCCTCGTCGACCTCCGCTTCGAGTCCGGAGTCGTCGACTCCATCGTGAGCGAGACCGGGACGGACGACGCCCTGCCGCTGCTCGCCTACCTCCTCCAGGAGCTGTATTTCGCCTCCGGCCCGGGTGGGACGGTCACTGAGGACCTGTACCGGCGGCTCGGCGGAGTGGCGGGCGCGCTGGCGCGCCAGGCTGACAACACCGTGACCGGGCTCGGTACGGGCGTGGGCATCGACTTCGTCCTCCGCGTCCTGCTCAGGTTCGTCACGGTCGAGGGCCAGGACGTGGCCCGCCGTCATGTGCCGCTGTCCGAACTCGACGAACGGGACCGTCAGGTCGTCGATGCCTTCGTCGAGGCACGGTTGCTACGCACCGACGCCTCGGACGGCAACTCCGCAACCAGCAGCGAGCCCTGGGCGCAGGTGACGCATGAGGCGCTCTTCCGCCAGTGGGCCCCGCTGCGGCAGGAGGTCGAGGCGCGGGCTGAACGACTTCGCGAGCGCGCCGAACTTGAGCGGTGGGCGGCCGACTGGGAGCGAGCCGGACGCAGCGACGACTATCTCCTGACAGGCGAACGCCTCACGGCGGCCCGGCGCTGGCTCGAGGCGCTGGAGGAATCCGGACAGGCGTCCGCACCCGCCCGCGGCCTCGTCGAATCCTCGCAGCGCCGCGACCTGACCTTCCTGAGCCGTGTCTCCGACAGCATCGGCCGACACGTTCTCCTGAGCGCGGAGAGCGAACCGGAGCGCTCCCTGCTGCTCTCACTCGCAGCGCTCGGGGAGTGCGCGCCCACGCCCTCGGCCAGGCGGGGGCTGATGGCGGCGCTGGCGGCGAGTCACCTCCGCTCCCGTCTCGACGGACACACGGACACCGTCAGGCACATCGCCTGGTCGCCGGACGGGCGCATGCTGGCCACAGCGTCCAGGGACGGCACGGCCCGCGTTCACGACGCGCGGGCCGGCCGCACCCTGCTGGTGCTGCCGTGCGACGGCGTCATGGTCGAGTCCGTCGCCTGGTCACCGGACTCGGCGAGAGTGGCAACCGCCGGCCGCGAGCGTGTCGTACGGATCTGGGATGCAGCCTCGGGGGAGCCGCTCCGGGTGCTCACCGGCGCCGGAGACCTCAACAGGCAGGTGGCCTGGTCGCCAGACGGCCGACACGTTGCGGCAAGCTCCAAGGACCGGATCGTACGGGTCTGGGAGGTTGTTACCGGGCGGCTCGTGCACGAACTGCGCGGGCACGGCGAGGACGTGTGGGGTGTGGCGTGGTCGCCGGACGGCGACCGCCTCGCCTCCGCCTCCCACGATCAGACCGCGATCGTGTGGGACCTGACGTCCGGGACGGCTACCACCACGCTCACCGGGCACTCGGACTTCGTCGAGGGCATCGCCTGGTCACCGGACGGACGACACATCGCCACCGGCTCCGGGGACCACACCGCCCGGATCTGGGACGCCGCGACCGGCGACCTCCGCCTGTTGCTGCGAGGACACACCGACTACGTGTGGAACCTCGCATGGTCACCGGACGGGCGGATGCTGGCCAGCGCCTCCTCCGACCGAACCGTGCGCATCGTGGACACCGAGGACGCCAAGGTCCTTGCCGTACTGCGTGGCCACGCCGACACCGTGTGGGGCGTCACGTGGTCACCCCGCGGAACCATGCTCGCCACCAGCTCCACCGACGGCACCGGCATGGTGTGGGACCTGCGCCCGCATGGTGCCGAGGCCGTACTGGCCGACGGACACCACGGCCCGGTGAACCAGGCCGCGTGGTCCGGCGACGGCGGCCGCTTCGCCACAGCCTCCGACGACGGCACCGTACGGGTGTGGGACGCGGTCACCGGCGTCCCGGCCGGACCGGTGATCGGGTTGGACGACCGGGTCTGGGCCGTCACCTGGGCTCCGGAAGGGGAAAGACTCGCGTTCAGCACCAACGACGGCCTGTTCCGGATCGTCGACGGGCGCGGCGGAACGCTGTTCGAACGTCGCGGAGAGGTTGTCGAGGGGTGCGCGTGGTCCCCGAACGGCGGCCGGATCGCCACCGGCGGTCACGACGGCACTGTGCGTGTTCTGTCCGCGCAGGACGGGACCGAGTTGCTGAAGCTGACGGAACACCAGGACTGGGTGGGGCGCGTGGCCTGGTCGCCGAGTGGACGACTGCTCGCCAGCTGCTCCGACGACCGTACGTGCCGACTGTGGGACATCGGCGAGGGACGGCAGTTCACCGTGCTGCGCGGCCACGACAACTACGTGGAGGACGTGGCCTGGTCCCCGGACGAGACGAGGATCGTCACCGCTTCCGGGGACTGGACGGCCGCCGTGTGGGACGTCGTCACCGGACGGCGCATCGAAGTGCTGAGGGGCCACGAAGGACGGCTGCGCGCCGTTGCCTGGTCGCCCGACGGCCGGCACATCGCCACGGGCGCCGACGACCGCACCGTACGGGTGTGGTCCGCCACCACCCTTGAGGAGATCGCCGTTGTGGGTGTGCACCAGGACAAGGTGACTTCGGTGGCCTGGTCCCCGGACGGCACACGGCTGCTCACGGGATCGGCCGACGGGACGGCGCGGGTGTGGCAGGCGGAGCCGGACTACGACCGGTTGGAGGCGACCGCCCGAGGAAGGGTCTTCCGCACCCTCACCCAGGAGGAACGGGGACAGCACTTGCTGCCGCTCGACCCGGCGTGACCGTGTGATCAATAGGCACCTTCGACTGTTCGATCGTCGGTGTGGACAAGGTAGTCGTCCGGGGCCAGGTCCATGGCCTTGCGCTCGGGCGACGACCAGTACAGCGCGTTGCGCTCGGCGAAGGTCTCCGGGCCCTCGTACGAGATCAGCCAGACGAATTGGTTGCGCTCCCGGTCCACCCAGGCCCCTCCGATGGTGAACCCCAACTCCAGTCGCAACGGCACGATTTCCTCCCGCCACCGCTCCACCCATTCGTCGAGCAGGCCATCCCGGACGGTGTACGTACGCAGCTGTGTGGTCTTCGGCATGAAGACATCTTCTCCGGAGGGAGGGCTGTGGGACCACGAGTCGGCATGGGGCCGGGCAGGCCCCGGTCGTCTACCTGTTGCCAGGACGCTTCAGCACGTCAACGGACCCGAGCGAAGCTGGACCGCCGCCGGAACCCGACTTCTCGTGCTCCGGGGTAAGTGGCGCTCTCTCCAAAGGACCACGACGGCGATGAAAGAACCCCACCAAGCCCCACCCCTCCCGCCCGCAGCGCAAACTCACTCACGCGAGTGAATACGCCAACTGGAGTGGATTTCAGGCGGGTTGTCTGCCCTACGCTCAGCGAAACGCAGCACCACAACCGCAGACATGCGACGGCCCCCGCCGGGACGGCAATCCCAGTGCGAGGGCCTGACCACCGAGGAAGAGGAAGCTTCCCGATGGACACGGAAAACCCTAGCGCGCCTTCGTGCGCCGAGTCCCGTACCCCACGCAAAAACCACCCCCACGCGGGCGGACTCACCCACGACAACGCCCGCCACACCACCCGCTTCACGGTGATCGGCAACCATCTCGCCCAACACCAGGAGCTGTCGCTCCTCGCGATCGGCCTGGGCGTCCACATCCAGTCGCTCCCCAAGGGCGCCCGAGTCGACATCAAGACCCTCACCGCCCGCTTCCCCGAGGGCGCGACCCGTATCGCCGCCGCCCTGCGCGAACTGGAGACCCACGGCTACCTCCGCCGCGAACGCTCCCGCATCCCCGGCGGCCGGATCATCACCCGCACGATCTCCTGCAACCGCCCCGGCCACAACGAACGCCGTCCGGCAGCCTCCGATCACGCCAACGCCCCAGCAAACCCCGACAAGCCCAAGAAGCGCACACCACGCAAGCCACTGCCCGCCGTCCCACGTCCGGCCTGCCCTGCCCCCGCTCTCCTCCAGACGGCCACCGACCTCCTCGCCGGCCTCCGCCGTCACGACCCCTGTCTTTTCCTCTCCGCCTGCGACGTCGCCCACCTCGCCCCCGGCGTTGCCGCCTGGCTGGAGCGGGACGTCACCCCCGCCGCCGTAAGCCGGGCACTCAGCGACGACCTTCCGCCCGAAGGCGTCCGTCGTCCTGCCGCCTTCCTGGCCCACCGCCTTGCGGCCCTGCTGCCACCCCCACCGCCGTTCCGTGAGCCCGCAACTCCTCCGCCGGCCGCTCCCCACCGGATGCGGAACTGCGACGGCTGCGACCGAGGCATCCGCTCGCCCGAACCGGGCGCACGCTGCCGCGACTGTCAGGAACTGTCGTCAGCGGCCTTCTGAAGACCCACCAAGCTAAGGAACCACATGGTCAACTCGCCCCACGAGGTGATGCACCGCATCTTTCAGGAGTACCCCGGTCTGTTCGCCGGTGTCTCCAAGGTGCTTGGCCTCCCGTTCGTCCCGCCCAAGCGCGTGACAGTTATGCCAACCGATCTCACCGAGATTCAGCCCGTCGAGCGCCGTGTCGACACGCTGCTGCGTTTCGAGGGCGACGAGACGTTCTTGCTGGCTGTTGAAGCGCAGAGCGCGAAGGATCCGAACAAGCCCGCCAGCTGGGCCTACTACCTCTCCTTCTTGTACACGAAGTACAAGATCCCGCCTCTGCTGTTGGTCGTCTGCCAGGACCGGCCCACCGCGGAGTGGGCTGCGCGACCGATGGTCCTCGGGCCCGAGCATTGGCCATCCCTCACTCTGCGTCCGCTCGTGGTCGGCCCGCACAACATGCCCTTGATCACCGATCCGGACGATGCGCGCGCCGACTTTGCGCTGGCTGCGCTGTCTGCCATCACCCACGCGAAGGAACCGGATGTCGGTGGGATACTGAAAACCCTGTCCACTGCACTGCACGACGCTCCCGAGGCTGTCGTCGTCACGATCGTCGAATTCATCGCTCAAGGCCTCGGTGGCAACCGTCGGGCCGCGGAACAATGGAGGAACCTGGTGGCTGTGGACCTTTCCCCGTACAAGTCGTACATCTTCGAAGAGTTCCGTGACGAGGGTCGGGCCCAGCGGGGTGCCGAGGACATCGTGCTCGTCCTGGAGGCGCGTGGCCTCGACGTTCCCGACGAGATCCGCGAACGGATCACCGGCTGCGACGACCCCAACCTCCTGCGCCGCTGGCTCACTCGTGCCGTCACAGCGGCGTCCGCCGAAGACATTTTCACCGGGCCTGAAGGCGAAGCCTGACCTCTGCGGGAGCCGTCGAGCCCGACCTGCCCGGGCTTGACGGCTCCCGCACCCGGACGAGCGCGATCCGGAAACCGAGGCACCGGAATCGGCCACCTTGCTCGGCGCGGCCCCTTCTCGCTTGACTGCCCCCTGTGCGGTTCGGGAATCGTGCACATGGAGATCGTGACGGAGAGTTCCCCGGGGGTTACCTATGGCCGTTCCCAGACCGCAGACGCGTCAGTTCGAGGCGTTCATGACGAACCTGTCGTACGCCCGGCGCATGGTTGAGGCGGGCAAAATGCTGACCCCTTTCAAGTCGCCCACGATCGATATCGACGATTTCTACCGGGCGGCCTGGGTCCAGGCGGTCGCCGCCATCGACCACTGGCTGCACGAAGAGGTGCTGCGCCGTGTTGCCGAGCTCGCGGCCAAGGACAGCCCCGACATGCCGTACCAGCTGCGGGTCTACGAGTTGCCGCTGCACAGGGTCGAGGCGGTGCGGCGCGGTGACGTCACCCTTTCCGAGGCTGTTGTCGAGCATCTCCGGGACAAGTTGGCGGCTCAGTCCCTCCAGCATCCCGGAAAGATTTCCGAGGTGCTGAAGCTCGTCACGGAAAAGAAGGTCTGGTATCTGTCCGCCGGGTGGATCAACGAGGCGTTCTTTCAGGGCCGCACATCGCTGAACGAGAAGACCCTTCGCAGTCGCTATCTGGAGATCACCCAGCGGCGCAACAAGATCGCGCACGATGCCGACCTGATCGACGGCGACCTGGAACAGCGCCGCTCCATCGACGAGGCGAGCGTGAACGACGCCGTCGACTGGATCGAGCGCATCGCCCTCGCCATCGCCCACGTGCTCGACGAGGGGGGACAGACGGCCGGGTAGGCGGTGGGGACAGGTGCTTCGTTACCGGCTGCCCACCGCCCTCATGGTCGTGGTCCAGGACCATGCCACCGCCGCGTGGGCCCAGCGACCGGTGGCCAGCGGCCCGCCCGGGCTGCCCACCCTCACCATCAGCCCCCTCGTGGCGGGCCCCCACAACATGCCGGTGATCACCGACCCGGCCGAAGCCCACGAGGACCTCGTACTGGCCACACTCGCCGCAATCACACACGCGGGCGATCCGGCCATTGCTGACATACTGAAAGCCCTGTCCACCGCGTTGCAGGACGAGCCCGAAGTCGTCGCCGACCCCATCATCGAACTCATCGCACAGGGCCTGGGCAACCGCCCGGCCAAAGAGCTCTGGAGGAATCTGGTGGCCGTGGATCTTTCCTTCTACAAGTCGTACATCGCGGAGGAGATCCGCGACGAAGGCCGCGAGGAAGGCCTTGAGGAAGGCCTTGAGAAGGGCCGCGACGAAGGCCGCGTCGAGGGAAGCGTCAAGGCCTACGGCACGGCCGTCCTGACCGTCCTGGAACAGCGCGGCATCGACGTGCCTGCCGACGCGCGTCAGCGGATCACGGAGTGCGGAGACCTCGAGACCCTCCATGCATGGCTCGCCCGCGCCGCGACCGCCCTGTCGGCCGCAGACGTCTTCGGAGACGAGTAGGCCAGCCGTGGACCTTTCCTTCTACAAGTCATCCATCTTCGAAGAGATCCGTGCCGAGGGGCGCGTCCAGGCAGCCGCTGAGGACGTCCTGATCGTCCTGGAGACCCGTTGCGTCGACGTCCCCGACGAGACCCGCGGCCGGGTCACCGGCTGTGATGACCCCGACCTCCTGCGCCGCTGGCTTACCCGTGCCCTCACCGTGGTGTCCGCCGAGGAGATCTTCGCGGACGGAAACGCCTGAGTGAGAGAGGGCCGGGTGGGCAGCCGGGGACGGGTGGCGGCCTCGTAGGGTGGCCCCATGAAGGAACTGCCCGCCCGGCGTCTGTTGCTGGTGCACGCGCACCCGGACGACGAGTCGATCAACAATGGCGTGACCATGGCCAGGTATGCCGCCGAGGGTGTGCACGTGACGCTGGTCACCTGCACCCTCGGCGAGCGCGGCGAGGTCATCCCGCCGGAACTGCGGCACCTCACCGGGGCCGAGCTCGGCGCGCACCGGCTGCGTGAGCTCACCGCCGCCATGGCCGAGCTCGGCGTCGACGACTTCCGGCTGCTCGGCGGCGCGGGGCGGTACGGCGACTCCGGGATGATGGGCCTGACGGACAACGACGATCCCGCCTGTTTCTGGCAGGCCGACCTCGACGAAGCCGCCGCGTCCCTGGTCGAGGTGATCCTCGAGGTACGCCCCCAGGTCCTCGTCACCTACGACGACAACGGCGGCTACGGCCACCCCGACCACATCCAGGCCCACCGCGTCGCCCTGCGCGCGGCGGAGCTGGCCGAGGGCGTGGCCGAGGGCGCCGGGTGGCGCATCCCCAAGGTGTACTTCAACCGCGTCCCGCGCTCCGTCGCCGAGGCCGCCTTCGCCCGGCTCCAGGAGGAGCTGCCGGAGCTGCCCTTCACCGCGAGCGCCGTCGTCTCCGACGTACCGGGTGTCGTGGACGACGACCGCGTCACCGCCGAGATCGACGGCGGCGAGGGCGCCGGTGCGTACGCCGCCGCCAAGGCCGCCGCGATGCGCGCGCACGCCACGCAGGTCGAAGTCGCCCCCGGCGAGCGGTACTTCGCCCTCTCCAACGACCTGGCGCAGCCCCTCTTCACGACCGAGTACTACGAACTCGTACGCGGCGAGCCCGCGCAGAGCCGGGAGAGCGATCTCTTCGCCGGCCTCTCCGGCGTCTCCCGCATCGCCGGACCCGAGGGAGTCGCCGGAACCGAGGGAGTCGCCTGATGTCCGACCGTGGTTCGATGCTCGCCCAGCCGCTGAGGATGCCCCCCGCCGGACGGGTCGCCGCCTATCTGGGGCTCGTGCTGCTCGGCGTGGTAGCCGGTCTCGCCGGGGCGCTCGTCCAGGCCGGCTGGTTCCCGGGCGGACTGCTCCTCGCGCTCGTCGGCGCGGCCGGCCTCTTCGTCGGCGGGACGCGCGCCCTGAACACCCGCGCCGGGGCGGTCGCGCCGGCCGCCGGCTGGATGGTCTCCGTCATCCTGTGTACCGCGGGCCGTCCCGAGGGCGACTTCCTGTTCGGCGCGGGAGGCGGCTCCTACCTCTTCCTGCTCGGTGGCATGGCACTTGCTGTGATCTGCGCCACGATTGGTTTGGGGCGGCAACCGGGCGGCGATGGCGTCCGACTTGGCAAGTGACGTACCACTTCACCCTGACGGGTCCGTGGGAGTCCCGTGTGGGTTTCCCCGGCGGTCGTGGGATACGGGCCAGAAGTGGCCAGTATGGTGGTGCGCGCCGCCGAGCTGCCCGTGAGGTCGTGGCGGGCGGCGGAGCCAACCTGGAGAACCTGCCTTGAGTCGTGAAACTGACAGTCCGTCCTCCGGGCCCAACGGGTCCAACGGGCGCGGCGGAGCCGCATACCCCTCGGGCACGCCGCCGTACGGCACCCCTGTGGTGTCCGACGGCGGTGCTGACGCGGGCCGTTCTGCCGCGCAGCCGGAGGACCGCAAGACCGAGACCACGCTGACGACGCGGATCCGCATCAACATCCCCGGATCGCGGCCGATTCCGCCGGTCGTCGTGCGTAAACCCGTCGCGGACGCCGAGAGTACGAACCCGGGCGCGGGCGACGACAGTCCCAACGGACGCGCCCGCACGGGCCCCGACACGCAGTCGGCGGCTCCCGCGGCCCCCGTCGGTTCCGTCGGTTCCGTCGCGTCGGAGACCGGCTCGTTCGAGCTGTCGGCCGAACCTGTGCCCGGCGCCGACGAGAAGACGAGCGACTGGTTCGCGCCACGCAAGTCCGGACCCGCCAAGGGCGGTCAGGGCGGCGGCTCCACCAACGGGGCCGGTCTGCCGGGCGGTTCGGCCGCCGGGACGAGCGCGCCCGCGAGCAGCCCGCAGGGCCCCGCTGCCGGGACGCCCGGCGGCGCGCGGCCGGGCGCCGGGCGTCCCGGTGGCGTGGTCGGCTCCATGAGCGTGCCCGGCGGCGCCCGCTCCGGCGGCACCAACGGCGCGGGGCTGCCCGGCGGCGCCACCGGTGGTCCCGTGGCTCCGGGACACGGCGGCGGCACGGGCTCCTTCGACGTGACCGAGGCGCTCGCCGCGGGCCCCCTGGGCAACGGCTCCCGGCCGGGCCAGAAACCGGCTCAGGGCCAGATCCCTGCTCAGGGACAGCTCCCGCAAGGGCAGCTCCCGCAGGGCCAGGGCCAGGGGCAGGGGCAGCAGGGTGGCGGCGGCGCCGAGTCGCGTCGCGACAACCTGCCGTACTTCTCCGACAACGGTCAGAACGGCCAGACCAACCAGAACGGGCAGGGCGGCTTCCCGGCCGGTCCCGGTGGCTCGTACGACTTCAACGGGCCGGAGGGACCCGGCGGTCACGGCGGCCTGGGCGGCCCGCAGGGCGGTCCCGCGGGCCCGACCGGCGGCCCGGTCACCGGCGACGGCCCGATGATCCCCCCGATGGGCGGCGGCGTGATCGGCGCCGCGGGCGCCCCCGGCGGGACCCGCGCGCCCGGCGCGCCGACCACGCCCGGCGGCCCCGGACACCCCAACGGCCCCCGCGGCCGCGGCGGCCCCGGCGGCCCGCGTTCCACCGCCCCTGGAGCTCCTGGCGCTCCCGGTGGCCCCGGCGCTCCTGGCGGCCCCGGTGTCGGTGCAGGCACCGGTCGGCTCCCCGGTGGGGGACTGAGCGACGACACCGCGATCCTCACCCCGCAGAAGCCCGCCCCCGAGCCGGGCGCGGGCGGCTACGGCGGCAGGCCCGTCGACAACGTCTCCGGGCACACCGTCACCAGCGGCATCCCCGTGGTGCCCTCCGGCGGGCCGAGCGGCGGCGCCACGCGCGCCGACGGGCCGGTGCCGCACACCCCGCCGAACGGGACGGCCACGGTCCCGCAGAGCGCGTCCGGGGGCGGCGACTCCAAGAAGAAGAAAAAGAAGAAGGGCCGCAGCAAGCTGCCCCTGCTCGGCGGCCTGGTGGTCGTCGCGGGCGTCGGCGTCTACGGCGCCGGCCTGCTGATGAACCACTCCGACGTGCCCAAGGGCACCACCGTGCTCGGCGTCGACATCGGCGGCGGCACCCGCGACGACGCCGTCAAGAAGCTCGACGACGCCTTCGACAAGCGGGCCGCCCAGCCGCTGAAGCTGTCCGTCGGCGGCGGCACCGTCACCCTCAAGCCGGACCAGTCGGGCCTGCAGTTCGACATGCAGGCCACGGTCGACGCCGCCGCCAAGAGCGACTACAACCCCGTCTCCGTGATCGGCTCGCTGTTCGGGCAGCACCGTGAGGTCGAGCCCGCGATGCCGGTCGACGAGGAGAAGCTCCAGGCCGCTCTGGAGAGCGCGGCGGGCGGCTCCGGCTCGGCCACCGACGGCACCATCAAGTTCGAGTCCGGCAAGGCCGTCGCCGTCTACGGCAAGGCGGGCAAGGGCATCGACGCGTCGAAGGCCGAGTCGGCCGTGGTCGAGGCCTACCGCAGCCAGGTCGAGACCGGCACGACCACCCCGGTGACCGTGCCGACCACGACCAGGCAGCCCACGGTGTCCAACGCCGAGGTCGACCGCATGATGAAGGAGTTCGCGCAGCCGGCGATGTCCGGCAAGGTCACCCTCCAGACCAAGGACGGCGTGCACCGGATCTCCTTCAGCCCGAAGAACTCGCTGTGGAAGTTCCTCCAGGTCAAGGCGATCAACGGCAAGCTCGTCGAGAGCTACGACCAGGCCGCGCTGAAGGAGCTGTACGGCAGCACCTTCGACACGGTGCTGATCACCCGCGGCACCGGTCAGAAGACGGCCGTCACGGTCCAGGACGTCATCGGCGCCCTGCGCCCGGCCCTGAAGAGCGAGACGAACCGCACCGCGATCATCGAGACGAACCCCAGCTGACGCCCGAGTCGACACACCGCAGTGCCGTATGACATCTGTCATGCGGCACTGCGGACGGCCGACACTGCCGCCCGCCCGGCCCCCGGCGCGACGATTGCCGTCATGACGACGACGACAGCGCCGGTGGTCGGGTTCGACCAGGTGAGCAAGAGTTTCGGTGAGGTGCGGGCCGTGGACGGCCTCAGCCTCACCCTGCGCCCGGGGGAGACCGTGGCGCTGCTCGGCCCCAACGGGGCGGGCAAGTCCACCACCCTCGACCTGCTGCTCGGCCTCAAGCACGCCGACAGCGGCGCCGTCCGCCTCTTCGGCGCCACCCCGCGCGAGGCGATCGTGGCCGGCCGCGTGGGCGCGATGCTGCAGAGCGGCGGCCTGATGGACGAGGTCACGGTCGCCGAACTGGTCCGGCTCGCCTGCGCCCTGCACCCCAAGCCGTACCGGCCCGCCGACGTGCTGGCCCGCGCCGGCGTCACCCAGATCGCCGACCGCAAGGTCGACAAGCTCTCCGGCGGCCAGGCCCAGCGCGTCCGGTTCGCCCTCGCCACCGCGGGCGACAGCGACCTGATCGTCCTGGACGAGCCCACCACCGGCATGGACGTCACCACCCGGCAGGCGTTCTGGGCCACCATGCGCGAGCAGGCCGACCAGGGCCGCACGGTCCTGTTCGCCACCCACTACCTCGAAGAGGCCGACGCCATAGCCGACCGCGTCCTGGTCCTGCACCGGGGCCGCCTCCTGGCCGACGGCACCGCGGCCGAGATCAAGGCCAAGGCCGGCGCCCGCAGGATCGCCTTCGACCTGGAGGGCGACATCGACGAGGCCGCCCTGCGCGCCCTGCCCTTCCTGACGACGATCGACGTGTCCGGCCGGACCGTCCGCATCCAGTCCACCGACGCCGACGCCACCGTCCACGCCGTCTACGGCCTCGGCCTCTACCCCCGCAACCTCGAAGTCGCCGGGCTCGGCCTGGAGCAGGCCTTCGTTGCCCTCACCACCGCCGAGGAGGCGAAGTCGAAGTGAACGGCCTGATCAAGCTGGAACTCATCCGCGCCCTGCGCAACCGCAAGTTCCTGTTCTTCTCGGTGATCTACCCGTCGGTCCTGTTCCTGCTCATCGCGGGCAGCTCCGACAGCACAAAGAAGATCGACGGCACCGGCCTCACCCTCCCGACCTACATGATGGTCTCGATGGCCTCCTTCGGCGCCCTCACGGCCGTCCTGATGGGCAACAGCGAGCGCATCGCCAAGGAGCGCCAGAGCGGCTGGGTACGGCAACTGCGCCTGACCACCCTCCCCGGCCGCGGCTACGTCCTGGCCAAGACCGCGAGCGCCGCCGTGGTCAGCCTCCCGTCCATCGTCGTGGTCTTCGCCGTCGCCGCGGTCGTGAAGGACGTACGGCTGGACGCCTGGCAGTGGCTGGCGCTGACCGGCTCCATCTGGGCCGGCAGCCTCGTCTTCGCCGCCCTGGGCGTGGCGATCGGCTACCTCGCGAACGGGGACGCGGTCCGCCCGATCACGATGATCACCTACTTCGGCCTGTCGATCCTGGGGGGCCTGTGGATGCCCACGACGACCTTCCCGACCTGGCTGCAGGACATCGCCAAGTGGGTGCCCACGCACGCGTACGCTGCCCTGGGGCAGGCCATCGAACAGAGCCAGGCCCCGCACGCCAAGGACATCGTCATCCTGGTCGTCTTCTTCGCCCTGTTCACGGGCGGCGCGGCCTGGCTGTACCGGAAGGACACGCTGAAGGCGTGAGCGCCATGACCGACGACCAGTCCCGCGAGACCCGGCCGGGGCTTCCGATCGCTCTGGGGCAGACGGCCCGCAACCGGCGCGAGCTGTGGCGTCGCAAGATCCTTTGGATCGGCGTCTGGCTGGTGTTCCTCAGCTCGCCGGTCCACGACCTCGTCTCCGGCTCCCACTCCACCGGCGGAGCCGTCGCCGGCTGGCTGGGCCTCGCGGTGTTCGTCGCCCTCTACCTCTCGCTGCTCTTCCGGGACATGGGGGCGACCCCGTATCCGCCGAAGCTCATCGCCGCCCTGATCGGCTCCATGGCGGTGCTCGCCACCGTCCTCTGCCTCGCCCTCGGCTCCCCCTGGCTCGGCCTGTACTGCTACGTCTCCGTGGCCTGCGGCATAGTGCTCCCGCTGCGGGTGGCGTTCTGGACGATCCCGGCCACCGGCGCGGTGCTGCTCCTCGTCGGTCTGCGCACCGACGAGGACGAGGCGCTGAACCTGCTCCTGCTGGTCCTGCTCATCGGCTTCGCGATGACGGGCGTCAGCCAACTCGTCCGCACGACCGTGGAGTTGCGCAAGGCCCGCGCCACGGTCGCCCAACTCGCCGCGAACGAGGAACGGCTGCGCCTGGCCAGAGACCTGCACGACCTCCTCGGCCACTCCCTCTCCCTCATCACCCTCAAGAGCGAGCTGGCCGGCCGGATGCTCCCCGACCACCCCGGCAAGGCGGCCCAGCAGGTCGCCGACATCGAACAGGTCAGCCGCCAGGCCCTGGTCGACGTCCGCGAGGCCGTCACCGGCTACCGGCGCCCCCGCCTGGCCGCCGAACTCGCCGGCGCACAGGTCGCGCTGACGGCCGCCGGCATCACCGCGGAGATCCCGGCCGAACCGGACCTCGACGGCGTCCCCGAGGACACCGAGTCCGCGCTCGCCTGGGCCCTGCGCGAGGCGATCACCAACGTCGTACGCCACAGCGGCGCCGCCCGCTGCACGGTGGACCTCGTACGCCGCCAGACCCTCGACGGCCCCGTCGTCGAACTCTCCGTCGAGGACGACGGCCCCGGCGGCTCCGGCAAGGGCCCCGGCAACGGCCTCACCGGTCTGACGGAACGCCTGGAGAAGGCGGGCGGCACCCTGGAGGCGGGCCGGGTCAAGCACGGCTTCCGACTGACCGCCCGGGTCCCGGCAGGACCGTTGGCCCCCGTAGGATCCCGCACATGAGTGGTGGCACGATCAAGGTCCTCCTGGCCGAGGACCAGTCGATGGTCCGCGAGGCCCTGGCGGCCCTGCTCGGCCTGGAGGACGACATCGAGGTGGTCGCCCAGGTGGCCCGCGGCGACGAGGTCCTCGCGGCCGCCCATGCCCACGACGTCGACGTGGCGCTCCTCGACATCGAGATGCCGGGCTGCACCGGCATCGAGGCGGCGGCCCAACTCCACAAGGAACTCCCGGGGTTGAAGCTGGTCGTCCTCACGACCTTCGGCCGCCCCGGCTACCTGCGCAGCGCCATGGAGGCCGGCGCCGACGCCTTCCTCGTCAAGGACGCCCCCGCCGCGCAGCTCGCGGAGGCGGTCCGCAAGGTCCTGGCGGGCGAGCGGGTCATCGACCCCACGCTCGCGGCAGCGGCCCTGGCCGGGGGCGCCAACCCGCTGACCGACCGCGAACGCGAGGTCCTGCGCGCGGCGGCCGACGGCTCGACCAACGCGGAACTGGCGGCGGCCCTGCACCTCTCCCAGGGCACGGTCCGCAACTACCTCTCCACGGCCATCCAGAAACTCGCGGTACGCAACAGAGCAGAGGCGGTAAGAACCGCAAGGGAGAAGGGCTGGCTGTGAAGCCCGAGTCGCAGGGGGCCTTGTAAGCAACGCCAGGGGCAGCACACCTAGGGGCGCGGGGAACTGCGCGACCAGCCACGACGCACCGGTACTCGCAAAACGCACAGAACCCCAATGGCGCTGAGGCGGGCGGTCAGTTCAGCATCGCCCGCGCAGCGAACGCCTCCTTCCGCACCCGCTCCGCGGCCTCCTCGTCCACGACCTCCACCAGCCCCGCGTACTCCTCCAACTCCGCGGCTCCGCCCAGGAAATCCCCCCGCCGCACCAGCAACTGCCCCTTCTCGTACCGCAATCTGGCCGGATGCGAGGGCACCGCCAACGCCAACTCCACGGCCCACAGGGCGACATCCGACCGCTCCGGGCGCGCCGCGGCCCATGACCGGATGTTGTTCAGAATCCGCGTCACCACCTCCAACGGCTCGGCCGGCGTCAACATGGACGGCTCCAGAGGCGCCCCCGTCGCCCCGGCGACCAGCAGCTCCGCGTCGCCGCCCGACAGCACCCGCCCTCCGTCGAAGGGATCGACGAGCACCTGCCGTTCGACGTCCGTGGGCGGCCCGAACCCCACCACGAAGTGCCCCGGCAGCGCGACCCCGTACACCGGCGCCCCGGCCCGCCGCGCCACCTCCACCCACACCACCGACAGCAGGATCGGCAGCCCCCGCCGCCGTACCAGCACCTGGTGCAGCAGCGACGACTCCAGCCGGTCGTAGTCCGCGGCGGAGCCGCCGAACCCGTACCCCTCGCCGAGCAGCTCCCGCAGCGCCACCGCCCACGCCCGCGGACCGCCGGGCCGGTACGGCAGCTGCCCCGCCAGCCGGTCCAGCTCGATCTGGGCGGCGTCCAGACCGGCCTCGTCCAGCTCCGGGTCGGCCGCCGCGCCGATCAGCAGGCACAGCAGGGCCAGATCGGGCCGCTCGGCCCGCGCCTCCTCGGCGAACCGCCGCCGCACCTCACCGAAGTCGAACCCGGCGTCGAACCCGCTCACGACGACTCCAGCGACGACCCCGGCGGCGACTCCAGCGAGGGTTCCCGATAGTGGTGGTACGCGTGATGCGCGCCGAAGCCCAGCCCGGCGTACATCGCCCGCGCCGCCGCGTTCTCCGTCTCCACCTGCAGCCAGGCCGCCGACGCCCCCTCCTCCAGCGCCCGCCGGGCCAGCGCGCCCATCACGGTCGTGGCGAGCCCCTTGCGCCGCTGCGCCGGATCGACCTCGACGGCGGCGAACCCGGCCCACCGCCCGTCCACGACCAGCCGCCCGATCGCGGCCGGAGCAGCGCCGGACGCGCCGGGCACGGAGGCGAACCACACCGACGGCCCGGCCCCCAGCACCTTCAGGGCCACCTCGCTCACTCCCTTGCGCTGATAGCGCGCCAGCCAGGCCTCGTCGGCCTCCCGGGCCAGCGCCACATCCTCAGCGTCCGCCCGGTCAGCGACCGGCGCCAGCGCGCCCACCCACAGCTCCGCCGTCACCTCACGCACCCACCCCCGCCGCTCCAGCTCCGCGCACAGCAGCTCCTGGGCGCCCTCGGCCCCCGTCGCCGTCTGCACATAGGCGGGCAGCCCGCGCTCGCCGTACCAGCGTCGTACGGCGTCCAGGGCCGCGTCGAGCGGCACGCCGGGGTCGCCGAGCGGCAGCACTGAGTTGGCGCGCCGCGTGAACCCGGCGGCGGCCCGCAGCTCCCACCCCCCGAGCCGCTCGCTCTCCACGGGACGCCATGCCCGCGCCGCGACCCGGGCGAGCTCCTCGTACGAGGCGGCCGGCCCCCGGCGCCGGGCGGGCGCGGCCGGCACCACCTTCCCGGCGACCAGCGAGGACTCGTCAATCAGGGCGCTCTCCCCGCTCTTCCGTGTGATCGTGAGCACACCGGCGTCCCATGATGTGAGAACACCCACCGTGTCGGTGAATTTCCCCTCGGTTACCCCAGCGCTGGTCAGACATCGCACAGAGACACGTTTTCCCACGTCAGCAGTGGTGATGCGGACCTCAAGGCGTCCGGCGGACGATATTCCCACTGGTCAGTTCACCCCTCCTGTTCGGATCATGGCCAAGAACGGAGATACTAGGGGTGGGCATCGACGACGCCGCGCTCCCGCGCGCCAGGCGGCGGAGCCTGAGGAGGCCCGCCAGCGCCCTATCGAGGAGGAACGACAGCGTGACCTACGTCATCGCGCAGCCTTGTGTCGACGTGAAGGACAAGGCGTGCATCGAAGAGTGCCCGGTCGACTGTATCTACGAGGGCCAGCGGTCCTTGTACATCCACCCGGACGAATGCGTCGACTGCGGCGCCTGTGAACCGGTCTGCCCGGTCGAGGCGATCTTCTACGAGGACGACACTCCGGAGGAGTGGAAGGACTACTACAAGGCGAACGTCGAGTTCTTCGACGATCTCGGCTCGCCCGGCGGCGCCAGCAAGCTGGGTCTGATCGAGCGCGACCACCCCTTCGTCGCCGCGCTGCCGCCGCAGGCCGAGTAATCCGCACCAGCGGCCCGCACAACGCGCCGCCTCGGTCCCGTACGGCCTGATCACGCCCGATCGCCGTACGGGACCGAGGCGTTTGCCGTACGTACGAAAGTGAGCCAGTAACCGTGTCCTCCGTAGTCTCCGACCGCCTGCCCACCTTCCCCTGGGACAAGCTGGAGCCGTACAAGAAGACGGCCGCAGCGCACCCGGACGGCATCGTCGACCTCTCCGTCGGCACCCCGGTCGACCCGGTGCCCGACCTGATCCAGAAGGCGCTGATCGACGCGGCGGACTCCCCGGGCTATCCCACGGTGTGGGGCACCCCGGCGCTGCGCGACGCGATCACCGGCTGGCTGGAGCGCCGGCTGGGCGCCCGCGAGGTCACCCACCGCCATGTCCTGCCGATCGTCGGCTCCAAGGAGCTCGTGGCCTGGCTGCCGACCCAGCTGGGTCTCGGCCCCGGCGACCGCGTGGCCCACCCGCGCCTGGCCTACCCGACGTACGAGGTCGGCGCCCGCCTGGCCCGCGCCGATCACGAGGTCTACGACGACCCGACGACCCTGGACCCCGAGGGCCTGAAGCTGCTCTGGCTCAACTCGCCGTCGAACCCGACGGGCCGGGTGCTGGGCAAGGAGGAGCTGACGCGGATCGTCGCGTGGGCCCGCGAGCACGGCGTCCTGCTCTTCTCCGACGAGTGCTACCTGGAGCTGGGCTGGGAGGCCGACCCGGTCTCGGTCCTGCACCCGGACGTCAACGGCGGCTCGTACGAGGGCATCGTCTCCGTGCACTCCCTCTCCAAGCGGTCCAACCTGGCCGGCTACCGGGCGGCCTTCCTGGCCGGCGACCCGGCCGTCCTCGGCCCGCTGCTGGAGATCCGCAAGCACGGCGGCATGATGACGTCGGCGCCCACCCAGGCGGCGGTCGTGGCGGCCCTCGGCGACGATGTCCACGTCCGCGAACAGCGCGAGCGCTACGCGGCCCGCCGCGAGTGGCTGCGGGCGGCGCTGATCGGGCACGGCTTCCGCCTCGAACACAGTGAGGCCAGCCTCTACCTCTGGGCCACCAAGGACGAGTCCTGCTGGACCACGGTCGCCCACCTGGCGGACCGGGGCATCCTGGTCGCCCCCGGCGACTTCTACGGCACGGCGGGCGAGCAGTTCGTGCGCGTGGCGTTGACGGCGACGGACGAGCGCGTTCGAGCAGCGGTGGAACGACTGGCCTGAGGGGCGCGGGACTGTATCAACATGCGGTTCCGCCGCGCGGGCGCGAACAGTCCCCGCCGGCCACGGCCGACGGGCAGCGAGAAGGGACCCGGGGCAGCCCCGGGTCCCTTCTCGCTGCTGTGCGGGCGACTTAGCCCAGCGGCAGGCTCTTCACCGGCAGGGTCTCCGCACCCGGCAGCCCACCCTTGGTGAGCGAGTCCGTCGGCAGCCCGCCCTTCGTGGCGGTCGACGTGGTGTCCCCGAGGAGGTCCCCGGCGGAGCCCGCCGCCTCGCCTGCCGTCTTCTGCGCCACCGGCGCCGCCTTCTTCAGGGCCTTGCCGCCGGTCTTGCCCGCGGCCGGCGCCGCCTGCTTGACGGCCTTGCCGCCGGTCTCACCCGCGAGCCCGGTGACGTGCTGCGTCGCGCCGTCGACCGTGTTGCCGACGTTCGCCGTGTCCAGGGCGGTCAGTCCGCCGAGGTTCGGAGCGGCGGGAAGGCTGGGGGCCGCACTGGCGGAGCCGGCCGCACCGACCCCGGCGGCCGCTCCTGCAGCGACGAGCAGCGCGGCACGGGCGATCCGGCGGGTCAGGGGGAGGGACATGATGCTCCTTCGACGGGAGAGAACAAGAACTGTCTGTGACTGACGCACTGACTGGCTGTCTGTCTGGCTGTCTGTCTGTCCGGGCCCGGACGCAGTGACTACCGCTCGAAGCCCGCGAAGGTTGCGCACGGCCGACGTAAAGAGTTGGCAATGCGTCGCATTATCGGCTGCGCATAAAAACGGGCAAAAGCCGCCCGATGTGAAAGTCCGCCAAACCCTTGAAGCCCTTTGTCCTCAACGGTTTCGCGGCACGCGAGGGTGACGGCGCGAAAACCTGAGCACCCGCCCGTCCGAAGGATCCGCACACGACCCGGACGGGTGAGGACCCGTACTACTGAGCGGTGACGATCCGCACGCTGCCGGTGTCGCCGCCCGCCCCCGAGGCCCCGCCGGACGTCCCGGCGGCCTCCGCGCTGGTCGCACCGATCGCCCGCCACTTGCTGTCGGTGTTCCCGGAGACCCACTCCCGGCCCGCGTACGAGACGCGCTCGATGCGCAGGGCCGAGGCGTTGGCCACCGCCCAATGAGCCAGCTGCCATCCGCACTCGCCGGCACTGCGCCCACCGCCGGTGGTGTCCTCGGACACGGGCAGCGTCACGGTCCGCCCGCTGGTCTCCATGACCGGGGTCTTGGCGCCGGCCGTCGAGGCGCCCTCGGCGGCGGAGTCGGATTGCGCCGCGCTCGCCTCCTGGCGCGCGGCCCGCCGGAAGTCCCGGGCCAGCGCCGCCCGCACCGCGGCCGGGCCCGTGCTGGTCGTGGCGCCCGCGCGGCCGTCGCAGGTCAGCGTGGCCGCCGACGTCCCGGTCAGCGCGGCGGCCAGCACCGTGGCGTCCGGCTCGTGCTTGGCGTACGCCTCCGGGTAGCCGCTGCGCTGCACGCGCTGCGCGGCCACGGTCAGCGGGAGCTCGGTGTAGCCGCGCACCTTGGCGAGGTGCTCGTAGAAGATGTTCGCCGCGTACGCCGGGTCCGTGACCTGCTGCTCGGTGCCCCAGCCCTGCGAGGGCCGCTGCTGGAACAGGCCGAGCGAATCACGGTCGCCGTGCGCGAGGTTGCGCAGCCCCGACTCCTGGATGGCGGTCGCGAGCGCGATCGCCACGGCCCGCTCGGGCATGGCCCGGTCGGTGCCGACGGCGGCGATCGTGGCCGCGTTCACCGCCTGCTCGGGCGTGAACTCGTAACTCGTCCCGTTCGCGTCGCCAGAAACGACTCTGCAGCCCGGATCACCGGTACCGCCGGTGACGTACTGCACCACGACGTAACCCGCGACGGCGGACAGGACCACGCAGGCCGCCCCGAAACGGAGGAGGCGGCCGCGGCGCTTGGGGGAGGGGGACGGCTCTGGCACGCGTACAAGGTACTGGAGAGTACTGAGGAGTAGGAGGCAGGTGCGCACAGCGGGCAGCAGCGGGCAGCAGCGGGCGACAGCGGGACGGCCGACTGGCGCGTTAGGGTCGACGGCATGGCCGACACCCCGCTTGACCTCACGCTGGACGCCGCGCTCCTCACCGCGCAGCTCGTGGACTTCCCCTCCGAGAGCGGCACCGAGAAGCCCCTCGCGGACGCCATCGAGACCGCCCTGCGCGCGCTGCCCCACCTGACGGTGGACCGCTACGGCAACAACGTGGTCGCCCGCACGAACCTGGGCCGCGCCGAGCGCGTGGTCCTCGCCGGGCACATCGACACCGTCCCGATCGCCGACAACGTCCCCTCGCGCCTGGACGAGGACGGGGTCCTGTGGGGCTGCGGCACCTGCGACATGAAGGCGGGCGTCGCGGTCCAGCTGCGCATCGCGGCGACGGTACCGGCCCCCAACCGCGACCTGACCTTCGTCTTCTACGACAACGAGGAGGTCGCCGCCGACCTCAACGGCCTGGGGCACGTGGCCGAGCACCGCCCGCAGTGGCTGGCGGGCGACTTCGCGGTGCTGCTGGAGCCCTCCGACGGCCAGGTGGAGGGCGGCTGCCAGGGCACTCTGCGGGTCCTGCTGAAGACGAAGGGCGAGCGGTCCCACTCGGCGCGCTCCTGGATGGGCTCCAACGCCATCCATGCCGCGGCCCCGATCCTGGCCCGCCTGGCCTCCTACGAGCCGCGCTACCCGGTCATCGACGGCCTGGAGTACCGGGAGGGCCTCAACGCGGTCGGCATCACCGGCGGAGTGGCCGGCAACGTCATCCCCGACAGTTGCGTCGTCACCGTCAACTTCCGCTATGCGCCGGACCGCAGCGAGGCGGAGGCCGTCGCGCACGTCCGCGAGGTCTTCGCCGACTGCGGAGTGGAGGAGTTCGTGGTCGCCGACCACAGCCCCGCCGCCCTGCCGGGCCTGTCCCACCCGGCCGCGGCCGCCTTCATCAAGGCGGTCGGCGGCGTGCCGATGCCCAAGTACGGCTGGACGGACGTCAGCCGCTTCTCCTCGCTGGGCGTGCCCGCCGTCAACTACGGCCCCGGCAACCCGCACTTGGCGCACAAGCGGGACGAACGCGTGGAAACGGCGAAGATCCTGGCGGGCGAGGAACGCCTGCGGACCTGGCTGACGGCCTGATCCGCCGGACCGGCCCGTGGACGCTTCACGGCGGACACGCCGACGTCCCCCGCCCGTAACCCGCGTAGATCTACGCTGAGATGGAACAACCCTTCCCCAGCTCTCGGCTTCGCTCGAGCCGGGGAGACCCCAATCGCGGAGGGAGCTCACCATGGCTACAGGCAACCCCGAGGGCAAGAAGCAGCCGCCGGACGAGCAGCGCCTGGGACCGGTCCTCCGCAGGCGGGATCAGGTACAGGCGAGCACCACGGACCAGCGGCTGCTGGACGAACGGGCTCCCTCGGACTGGGTGCACACCGACCCCTGGCGGGTCCTGCGCATCCAGTCGGAGTTCATCGAGGGCTTCGGCACCCTCGCCGAACTCCCCCCGGCCATCAGCGTGTTCGGCTCCGCCCGCACCCCCGTGGACTCCGCGGAGTACGACGCGGGCGTACGGCTGGGCGGCGCCCTCGTCGACGCCGGGTGGGCCGTGATCACGGGCGGCGGCCCCGGCGCGATGGAGGCGGCCAACAAGGGCGCGAGCGAGGCGGGCGGCGTCTCCGTCGGCCTCGGCATCGAGCTCCCCTTCGAACAGGGCCTCAACCCGTACGTCGACATCGGCCTGAACTTCCGTTACTTCTTCGTGCGGAAGATGATGTTCGTGAAGTACGCGCAGGGCTTCGTGGTCCTGCCCGGCGGCCTCGGCACCCTCGACGAACTCTTCGAGGCCCTCACCCTCGTCCAGACCCAGAAGGTGACCCGCTTCCCGATCGTCCTCTTCGGCACCGAGTACTGGGGCGGCCTGATCGACTGGCTCCAGAACACCCTGGTCGCCCAGGGCAAGGCGGCGCACAAGGACCTCCTGCTCTTCCACGTCACGGACGACGTGGAGGAGGCGGTGGCCCTGGTGTCCAAGGAGGCCGGCCGCTAGGGCCTGTCCGGCGGATCATGCCGCAGACGCGGGGAATGGCACGCCCACCTGCGGCGTTGTCGTCGGTTGCCGACGCTCCGCGTCGACGCCCTCCTCCGCCTTGCAGGTGGACGCACCATTCCCCGCTCACCTGCGTCGATCAGGCGCCGCTGCTCTCCTGCGACCTGATCCGCCGGACAGGCCCTGACGACCCTCCCCGGTGAGCGCTGCGGGGCTACGCCAGTCCCCGCCGCGCCACCGCCGGAGCCCGGTGTCCGGCGATCGACGCCACCATGTCCAGCACCTGCCGCGTCTCCGCCACCTCGTGCACCCGGTACACCTGTGCCCCCAGCCACGCCGACACGGCCGTGGTCGCCAGGGTCCCCACCACCCGCTCCTTCACCGGCCGGTCCAGCGTCTCCCCGACGAAGTCCTTGTTCGACAGGGACACCAGCACCGGCCACCCCGTCTCCACCATCTCCCCGAGCCGCCGGGTCGCCTCCAGACTGTGCCGGGTGTTCTTCCCGAAGTCGTGCCCGGGATCGATCATGATCGACTCCCTCGGCACCCCCAGCCCCGCCGCCCGCTCCGCCAGCCCCACCGTCACCCGCAGAATGTCGGCCATGACGTCGTCGTACGTCACCCGGTGCGGCCGCGTCCGCGGCTCGGCGCCCCCCGCGTGCGTGCACACCAGCCCGACCCCGTACCGCGCCGCCACCTCCGCCAGCCGCTGATCCACGCCGCCCCACGCGTCGTTCAGGAGATCCGCGCCCGCCGCGCAGACCGCCTCCCCGACCTCGGCCCGCCAGGTGTCCACGCTGATGATCACGTCCGGGAAGCGCCGTCGCACCTCGGCCACGAAGCCGACGGTCCGCCTGGCCTCCTCCTGAGCCGTCACTTCGGCACCGGGCCCGGCCTTCACGCCGCCGATGTCGATGATGGCGGCGCCCTCCGAGACCGCCTGCTCCACGCGCGCGAGGGCCGGCTCGTCACGGAAGGTCGCGCCCTGGTCGTAGAAGGAGTCCGGGGTGCGGTTCACTATCGCCATGATCACCGGCTCGTGCGCGCCGAATTCACGCCTGCCCAGCCTGAGCATCCCCTGTGACCTCTCCTAGTCCGGCCTGCACAACCACCGTCTGCGACCCTAGCTGTCGGACCCGCATGGCACGATCGGACCCAGACACATCCACTCCGAGCACACCGAGTGTGGGGACCCACCGATGGTTATGTTCTTGTTCCTGGTCATCGCGCTCGCCGTCGTGGTCGCCGCGGTGACCCTCGCCGTGGTGGGCGGCGGCGAGGGCACCGGCCCGCTGCCGGAGGTCGCCCCCGAGCGGCTGCACGACCCGCTGCCCCCGGACCGCCCGGTCGACCGGTCCGACATCGATCACCTTCGCTTCCCGCTGGCCGTCCGCGGCTACCGCATGGCCGACGTGGACGACGCCCTCAGCCGCCTCGCCGCCGAACTCGCCGAGCGTGACGCCCGCATCGCCGACCTGGAGTCCGCCCTGGCCGGCGCCCGGACCCCGGCCGGGCCGCCGCACGTCTCCATGGAGAAGACCGCCCCGGAGGATCACCAGTGAGCGACGGCACGGCCCTCGCGGGGGCGGACGGCGCGCTGCGCTGCCCCTGGGCCCTTTCCACACCGGACTACGCGACCTACCACGACGACGAGTGGGGCCGCCCGGTCCACGGCGACGACGCGCTGTTCGAACGCCTCAGCCTGGAGGCCTTCCAGTCCGGCCTGTCCTGGATCACGATCCTGCGCCGCCGCCCCGGCTTCCGCACCGCCTTCGCCGACTTCAAGATCGCCTCGGTCGCCGTCTTCACCGACGAGGACCGCGAGCGCCTGCTCGCCGACCCCGGCATCATCCGCAACCGCGCCAAGATCGACGCCACCCTCGCCAACGCCCGCGTCCTGGCCGAGTGGGCCCCCGGCGACCTGGACGACCTGATCTGGTCCCACGCCCCCGACGCCACCGCCCGCCCGGCCCCGAGAACCCTGGCGGACGTCCCGGCGGTGACGGACGAGTCGACGGCCCTGTCGAAGGCCCTGAAGAAACGGGGCCTGCGATTCGTGGGCCCGACGACGGCGTACGCACTGATGCAGGCGTGCGGGCTGGTCAACGACCACTTGGAGACGTGCGTGGCCCGCAGCGCCCCGTGAGTCAGCGACCCGAGTACTTCGGCTTCTCCTTCGCGACGAAGGCCTGCACGGCGATCGCGTGATCCTCGGACGCCCCCGCCCGGGTCTGCAGCTCGTCCTCCTTCTCCAACGTCTCGGAGAGCGAGTGCGAGAACCCGTACGCGACGGCCTCCTTGATCGCCGCGTAGGCGACCGTCGGCCCCTCGGCCAGTGCGCGCGCCACGTTCTCGGCCTCTTCGCGCAGCGCGTCCGCGGGGACGACCCGGTTGGCGATGCCCAGCTCGTACGCCTCCTGCGCCGTGATGCTGCGCGGGAAGAGCAGCAGATCGGCGGCCCGCCCCGGCCCGATCACCCGGGGCAGGGTCCACGAGACGCCCGAGTCCGCGGTGAGCGCCACCCCCGCGAACGACGTGTTGAAGGACGCCGTGTCGGCCACGACACGGAAGTCCGCGGCGAGCGCGAACCCGAAGCCCGCCCCCGCCGCCACCCCGTTCACCGCGGCGACCACCGGCTTCGGCGCCTCGGTGAGCGCCCGCACGATCGGGTTGTAGTGCTCCTTGACGGTGCTCATGACCTTCCCGGAGCCCTCGGCCAGCAGCCCGATGTGCTCCTTGAGGTCCTGCCCCACGCAGAACGCCCGCTCACCGGCGGCGGTCAGCAGCACGGCCCGCACGGCGTCGTCGGTCACGGCAGACCCGACCGCGTCCCGGAGAGCGACCTTGGTGGCGATGTTCAGCGCGTTCATCGCCTCGGGGCGGTTCAGCGTGATCGTCGCGAGCCCGTCGCTCACCTCGTAGAGCACGGTGTCGGCCATGGCGTATCCCTCCGTGTCGCGGCTCCGACGTACTACTGGTCAGTACGCCCGGTGTACGAGGACAGCATGGCGGAGATCGTCGACCGGGGACCGGACCCCGCGTGTGACCTGCGTCAAAGAATTCGGGAGGGTTTCCGGTGCGTGGAAGTCCGTGCGGGCGCGCAGTATCGCAGTCACATCGCCGAATTGAGTGGTTTTGCTCGCGTGCGTTGCCCAAGCGATGCCGACTGATGTTGGTCATCGGGTCCTGAGATGCGGGATAATGGCCTGGAAGCAATGTGTTCGATGCCGGTGTCGTGTGTCCCACGCTGGACCGCGGCTGCCCTCCACGGGCCGTCGGCTTTGGCGATGAGCTGGTTTCAGGAAGGGGAACGAGCATGGCGGCCATGAAGCCGCGAACGGGTGATGGCCCGCTCGAGGTGACCAAGGAGGGGCGGGGCATCGTCATGCGCGTTCCGCTCGAAGGCGGCGGTCGACTCGTCGTCGAGCTGACCCCTGACGAGGCCGACGCGCTCGGCGACGCCCTCAAGAAGGTCGTCGGCTGACGCGCAAGCGACCCTACTTTTTCAATCGCTCCGGCAGCCGTAAGGGTGCCGGAGCGATTGGTTTGTCAGGTCTTTCCGGGGTTTACCGGCGCCGCCCGGCCCGAAAGGCCCAAGGCCGCACTCAAAGCCCGACCCCACTCAAAGCCCGACCGCGGTCAGCGCTTGACCGCGCACAGCAGCCCGTCGCCCACCGGCAGCAGGGAGGGCACCAGTTCCTGGCTCTCCCGCACCGCCCGCAGCAGCTCCCGGATTCTTATGACCTCCGTCGGCTGCGGCCCGGAGTCGACCGTGCGGCCGTTGGCGAAGACGCCCTCGAAGACGACGAGCCCGCCCGGGCGCAGCAGGCGCAACGATTCAGCGAGGTACTCCAGCAACTCCAGCCGGTCACCGTCGCAGAAGACGAGGTCGTAGCCGGCGTCCGCCAGACGGGGCAGGACGTCGAGCGCCCGGCCCGGGATGAACCGGGCCCGGTTGCTGGCGAAGCCACAGGCACGGAAGGCCTGCCGGGCGAACTGCTGGTGTTCCGGCTCGGGGTCGACGGTCGTCAGGACGCCGTCCGGCCGCATCCCGTACAGCAGGTGGATCCCGGAGACGCCGGTCCCGGTACCGATCTCGGCGACCGCTTTCGCGTCCACGGTGGCGGCGAGCATCCGCAGCGCGGCGCCCGTGCTGGGCGACACCGAGCGCAGCCCTGCCTCACGGGCCCGGTCACGGGCCCAGAGCAGCGCTTCGTCCTCGGCGGCATAGGCGTCGGCGAACGCCCAGCTTGCCTGCCGGTTGCCGGTAATGACCCTCTCCTGTCCCCGTGGTTGCCTGGGCGTGACTGTATCCGTTGCCGCCGGGAACCCGCAGATGGGACCGGGCGTTTGAAGGGGTGGGAACGCTGACGGGGGGACACGGTTGGATCACGACGAGGGACCGGGCGTCGAGCAAGTGCTGGCGCAGACGTATGAGCCGTCCCAGCACAGATCAATTTCTCGTAAAACCGCTTATCCGGAGCTAACGGGCGAGGTGGCTATGGTAGGGGCTCCACTGGACACCACCAGAGCCGACAGGGGAGGTGCGGCCGCGCCTGCGCATCAGAGAGGAGCGCTGCGGCGCCTTCTCAGGTCGGCGGGCAGGCCGAAATCCGTGAACGACACCGCTGCTGACTCCAGCCACGCCGCCGGCACCGCCGGCCGCGCCCAGACCGCGACCTTCTCCACCGACGCGGACGGGCAGGCGTGGACTCCGCCCACGTGGGAGGAGATCGTCAGCATGCACAGCGGCCGGGTCTACCGGCTCGCCTACCGTCTGACCGGCAACCAGCACGACGCCGAGGACCTCACCCAGGAGGTCTTCGTCCGCGTCTTCCGCTCCCTGTCGACATACACGCCGGGCACCTTCGAGGGCTGGCTGCACCGCATCACCACCAACCTCTTCCTGGACATGGTCCGCCGCAAGCAGCGCATCCGCTTCGACGCGCTGGGTGACGACGCGGCTGAGCGGCTGCCCAGCAAGGAGCCCACCCCGCAGCAGGTCTTCAACGACGCCCACTTCGACGCGGACGTCCAGCAGGCCCTCGACACCCTCGCACCCGAGTTCCGCGCCGCGGTCGTCCTGTGCGACATCGAAGGCCTCTCCTACGAGGAGATCGCCGCGACCCTCGGCGTCAAGCTGGGGACGGTCCGCTCGCGCATCCACCGCGGCCGGTCGCAGCTGCGCAAGGCGCTCGCGCACCGCGCGCCCGACGCGCGCGCCGAGCCCCGCCCCTTCGCGGCCCGCGTTCCCGCTCTGGGAGGAGGGGGCGCGACCGCGTGAGTGAATCCCGGAACAACGCAGCCGAGAGGCTCCTCGCGGAGCAGCACCTCGGAGACCGGCTCTCGGCCCTGGTGGACGGCGAGCTCGGTCACGACACCCGCGAGCGGGTACTGGCGCACGTGGCGACCTGTCCGAAGTGCAAGTCGGAGGTCGACGCGCAGCGCCGGCTGAAGAACGTCTTCGCGGAAGTCGCCCCGCCCGCCCCCTCCGAGAGCTTCCTGGCCCGTCTCCAGGGGCTTCCCGGGGGAGGTGATCCGGACGGCGGCGGCTCGCCGCTCGGCGGGGGCGCGGGAGGCTTCGCCGACGGAGTCTTCGGAGTAAGAGGACCGAGACGGGGCGAGCCGTTCGAGTTCGGCTATGTGCCGGCCCGCGATCACGGCTCCGTCCTGTCACCGTCTCCGGCCTCGGACCGGGGCTTCCGTATCCACCCCGTCGGCCGTGGCGGCGACCGCCACGACAGCGAGCGGTCACGGAGCATGCGGTTCGCGTTCGTCGCCGCCGGCGCGGTGTCGCTGGCCGCGATCGCGCTGGGCGGCATGACCACCATCGCCCCGGTCGACACGACCGCGGACGGCCGCGTCGGCTCGGGCAACGGGAGCAATGTGACACCGGCCCGCACCCCGGGCACCGGCTCCTCCTCGGCGACATCGGACAGCCAGCGGCGCCGTACCGTGGGCCCCCTGCTCTCCCAGGGCGGCCAGCTCGGCGACACCCCGATGGCCCCGACCGCGGTCTCCGCACCGCTGCTGCCGGGCGTGCCCACGCCGGGCGGCGACCGGGGCGAGCAGGCACTGCACCGGCTCACCAGCCCCATGGTGGCCGGCGCGGCCGCGATGTCCCCGCTGATACGTCCGCTCGGCACGATCCCGCCGGTGGCCCTGACCTCCTGGACCACCCCGCCCGAGATCACCGGACTCGGACTGCTCACCGCGCCCGCCCCCGACATAACCTCCGCTCCGTCCCCTTCGCCCTCCCCCTACTCACAGCGCACCCGCTGACCCGGGCCCCGCGCCGCTCCGCCGCGAACCTGGTTGAATCCGGGGTGGACCGCGCCCTGCCAGGCAGCCGGGCGCGGAGGCGGAGTTCGCCGGGCCGGGTGCCGTGGCGGGGGCGAGTGTGGGGAGAGCATGGACGAGGGGAAGCCCACGAGGGCGAAGTGGTGGAGCCGGCCTCGACCGCAGTCATCCCGGACACCCGAGGACGACTTCGAACTGGCCGAACCGGCCCCGCACGGCCGCCACAGCACGGCAGACACACCAACGGGGCCCGCCATCAACGACGCCGACCTGGGCCCCGACCCGGCCCCCGACACCGGCGACGCGGACACTCACGTCCCGAGTGGCGTCGGCGACGCGCTCACTCAGGTTCCGAGTGACGTCGGCGACGCTGGCATTCACGTTCCGAGTGGCGACGGCGACTACGAACTGAGCCGCCCGACGACCAAGCCAGTCCCCCAAGCGAACCCGACGGATCCGGCGAACCAGGCGGCACCGGCGGATCCGGCTGCCCTGGCTGCCCCGGTGGCCCCGGTGGCCCCGGTGGACCTGGCTGTCCCTGAGGTCTCGGCGGACTCGGGGCAGCCGGCGGCCCCGGCGGTCTCGGTGGCCCCGGCTGTCCCGGTGGCCTCGGCGCACCTGACTGTCCCGACAGCCTCCGCAGGCCTACGGCATCCGGCGGACCCTGCCGTCCCGGCGGACCCGGCTGAGCCGGGGAACCCGGCCGACCTGGGGAACCCGGCCGACCCGGGGCTCCCGGCGGACCCGGGGTACCTGTCCGTCCCGGTCGAACCGGTGGACCCGGGCGACCCGGGGTGTTCTGTGGGGGGCGGTGGGGCTGTTGGGGTGGGGGTTGTCGGGCCTGGTGGTGGGGCTGATGTGGGCTTTTCCGCCGAGGGGAGGTCGGCTGGGCCGTCCTTGGGGTCGGTCGGGGAGGGGCGGCCCAAGCCGCTGCATGATCCCGATCCCTACAGCACTCCGCCGTACGGTGAGCCGGGGCCCTGGGCACCCGCGCCGCCCGTCCAGCACCCGGCGGCGACCATACCGCCGCCCACCCATGCCGACGCCGCACCTCCCCTCGGGCCCGCAGCCGAAGCAGGTCCCGGCCTCGGCCCCCTCTCGGCCTCCACGCCCCTGACCGACCCCACCCCCTGGGGCCGCTACGACCCCTGGTCGCCCACCCCCTTCGCCGGAGCGCCGCTGCCCGCGGCCGATGCTGCTCAAGGGTCTCCGCCCGGCGGACCCGTCGGCGGACCGGCCGGTGGGTCCCTTCAGCACGCCGGCGTGCACGTGCTCAGCGCGGCCGAGCGGCGTAGGCAGATGCGGTGGAGGCTGGTCGGGGGCGCGTTGGCCGTCGCGCTGGTGTCCGGGGGGCTCGGAGGAGCCGTAGGGGCGTATCTGGAGCGCAACGGCGGCCTCAACGGGGTCCAGCTGCCGCAGGCCTCCGCCGAGCCCACCGGGCGGCCCGCGGACAGCGTGGCCGGGATCGCCGCGCGCGCCCTGCCCAGCGTCGTCACGCTGCACGTCAGCGGCGGTGAGGAGTCCGGCACCGGGACCGGCTTCGTGCTCGACTCGCTCGGCTACATCCTCACCAACAACCACGTCGTCGAGCCCGCCGGAAGCAACGGCGAGATATCCGTCGTCTTCAACGGCGGCACGACCGCCAAGGCCGAGGTCGTCGGCCGGGACAGCGGCTACGACCTCGCCGTGGTGCGGGTGACCGGGGTGAAGGGGCTGAAGCCCCTCTACCTCGGCAACTCCGACAACGTTCAGGTCGGCGACCCGGTCGTCGCCATCGGCGCCCCCTTCGACCTCGAGGGCACCGTCACATCGGGCATCATCAGCGCGAAGGAACGGCCCATCACCGCCGGCGGCGGCAGCGGCAGCGGCGACGGCAGCGACGTGTCGTACGTCGACGCCCTGCAGACCGACGCGCCGATCAACCCCGGCAACTCCGGCGGGCCCCTCCTCGACAGGCAGGGCCATGTCATCGGCATCAACTCCGCCATCCGCTCCGCCGCCGACGGCACCGACTCCGGCACCGCCCAGGCCGGTTCGATCGGCCTCGGCTTCGCCATCCCGATCAACCAGGGCAAGCGCGTCGCCGAGGAGCTCATCAACACCGGCAAGGCGACCCACCCGGTCATCGGCATCACCCTCGACCTGGACTACGCGGGTGACGGCGCCCGGGTCGGCACGGCCGGTGTCGACGGAGGGGCCCCGGTCACCGCGGGCGGCCCCGGCGACCGGGCCGGCATCCGCGCCGGGGACGTCATCACGGAGGTCGACGGCCAGCGCGTCCACTCCGGTGAGGAGCTGATCGTCAAGACCCGCGCCCACCGCCCGGGCGACCGGCTGGAACTGACCGTCGAGCGCGGCGGCGCGCAACGCACCCTCACCCTGGTCCTCGGTTCGTCCGGCGCGGGCTGAGCTCCGGCAGCCCTCGTTGACGGAAACGTCACAGGTCGGGCACCGAAACCCGGCCCCACAAGGCAAACAACGCGGAAAACCGGTGGCATACACATACTCGGACGCCCCGGGACGGTACCGGTCGGACAGGTGTGACAGGTACCGTGGACCCGGCCCGGACCACGGAAGACCCGAACTTGACCACTGAGGGCCGAGGGCCGAGGACCGCGGACATCGCAAGGAGCTTCAGGTGTTCAATGACATAGGACCGCTCGAGCTGGTGACGATCGTCGTCCTGGCCGTGCTCGTCTTCGGTCCGGACAAGCTCCCGAAGGTCATCCAGGACGTGATGCGCACCGTCCGGAAGATCCGAGAGTTCTCGGAGAGCGCCAAGGCGGACATCCGCAGCGAACTCGGCCCGGAGTTCAAGGACTTCGAGTTCGAGGACCTCAACCCCAAGACCTTCATCCGCAAGCAGTTGGACAACGACGAGCTGGGGCTGCAGGAGATCCGCAACGGCTTCGACCTGAAGAAGGAGATGGCCGAGGTCACGGACGCGGTCCACAGCCGCGACACCGACACCTCCGCCTCTTCCTCCTCGGGCTCTTTGCCCCCGGGCTCTTCTTCCTCTTCTTCGTCCTCGTCCTCGGACGGCGGTCGCATCGACATGACCAAGAAGCCCGAGGAGCCGGGCAAGGACGACCGTCCGCCGTTCGACGCGGACGCCACCTGAGCCACCCGCGCTCCCCGATGTGAGGGGGCGCACGCTCCACGCGCCGGGCGGTTTCCCGGCAGCCCGGAGCGGGGTGGCTATGCTGCCTGGTTGTTGTGCGGAGCGGACGAGTACGCCCGAAGGGGGGCGGGCCGGTCGCTCCGTCGAGAACGAGGAGGCGTCCGGGCACATGGAGACGACGAGTCGGGCAGTCGCGCAGACGCCGGCCGCGGAGGGCGGACAGCAGGTCCCCTCCGCCCGGCGTACGGTCGACGGCTACCTGGAGGCACCCTTCCCCTGGTACGGCCTCGACGAGGCCTTCACGGGGCCGCGCTGGCTGATGCAGGTGGGTACGGCGGCCGACGGGGCCGTGGAGCACGGTTCCATCGGACACGGTGACGAACCCTCCGTACGGCACGAGACGGCCGGCGAGGACCGCGGGAAGTTCGCGGTCGTCGTGACCGTCGCCGCGAACCCCGTGCGGCGCAGCGCGGACGGCACGGGCCTGCTGGAGGCCACCTCGGTGTCCTCGGCGGCGTGGCTCGCGGGCGTGGGCCTGCTGTCCTTCACCTGGCCCGGCCAGATGGACCACAGCCTGCGCGACGACTGGCTGGACCAGCAGACCGAGACGGCCTGGGTCCTCGCCGACGATCTCGCGGGCTCGGACTGGTCGACGCTGACCCTGCCGGTCGACGGCGTGCCGACCCCGTTCCACTACCGCGAGTCCGAGTTCGGCTGGGTGCTGGCCGGTTCAACGCGGGAAGGGGTGCACGTGGGAGCGTATGGGAGGGGTATGAGCGCGTACGGCCTCGGCTTCGCCATGATCAAGGACATCGAGGCGTACGCCTGATCAGGCACGCGACCCCGTACGACAGTGGGGGCGCCGTCCATGACGGACGGCGCCCCCCACTGTCGTACGAAGGGCGGGCCTGGAACCGGCCTGGGACCGGGCTGGGACCGGGCTAGAACTTGTTGCGCGGGGTGATCCCCAGCGACAGCCCCGAAAGACCGCGCCGGCGTCCACCCAGCTTGCCCGCGATCGCGCGCAGGGCGGAGCCCGCCGGGGAGTCGGGGTCGGTCAGGACGACCGGCTTGCCCTCGTCGCCGCCCTCGCGCAGGCGGACGTCGATCGGGATGGAGCCGAGCACCGGGACGCTCGCGCCGGTCGTGCGGGTCAGGCCGTCGGCCACGCTCTGTCCGCCGCCGGTGCCGAAGACGTCGACCATCTCGCCGCAGTGCGGGCAGGGCAGGCCGGACATGTTCTCGACCACGCCGACGATCTTCTGGTGGGTCTGCACCGCGATGGAGCCCGCCCGCTCGGCGACCTCGGCCGCCGCCTGCTGAGGGGTCGTCACGACCAGGATCTCCGCGTTCGGGACCAGTTGGGCCACCGAGATCGCGATGTCACCGGTGCCCGGCGGGAGGTCCAGCAGCAGCACGTCCAGGTCGCCCCAGTACACGTCCGCCAGGAACTGCTGCAGCGCCCGGTGCAGCATCGGGCCGCGCCACACCACCGGGGCGTTGCCCGAAATGAACATGCCGATGGAGATGACCTTCACGCCGTTCGCCGACGGCGGCATGATCATGTTCTCCACCTGGGTCGGACGGCCGTCCGCGCCCAGCATGCGGGGCACGCTGTGGCCGTAGATGTCGGCGTCGACGACGCCCACCTTGAGTCCGTCGGCCGCCATCGCCGCCGCCAGGTTCACCGTCACCGACGACTTGCCGACGCCGCCCTTGCCGGACGCCACCGCGTACACGCGGGTGAGGGAGCCGGGCTTGGCGAAGGGGACCTCGCGCTCGGTCTGGCCGCCGCGCAGGGCGCTCGCCAGCTCCTTGCGCTGCTCGTCGCTCATCACGTCGAGGGTGACGTCGACGCGGGTGACGCCCTCGACGGCCGAGACCGCGTCGGTCACGCGCTGCGTGATGGTCTCGCGCATCGGGCAGCCGGAGACCGTCAGGTACACGGTGACCGCGACCGCCCCGTCCGCGCCGATCTCCACCGACTTCACCATCCCGAGCTCGGTGATGGGCCGGTTGATCTCGGGGTCGTTCACCGTCGCCAGTGCCTCGCGCACCGCGTCTTCGCTAGCCATAGGGTCGATGGTACGGCCCGGTAGCCGGGCCTCGGAAAGCCCGTCACCGGTCGTCTACGTCACGTCCTCGCGACCGTTCTGCCGGGAATACGGCGTGTTCGCGGTGCCCGTCCCGCCGATTCTCCAGTTCCTTGACCATGTCCTGCAGCTCCGAGCGGATCCAGTCCCGGGTGGCGACCTCGCCCAGACCGATCCGCAGGGCGGCGATCTCCCTGGTCAGGTACTCGGTGTCGGCGATGGACCGCTCGTTCTGCTTGCGGTCCTGCTCCAGGTTGACCCGGTCGCGGTCGTCCTGCCGGTTCTGCGCGAGCAGGATCAGCGGAGCCGCGTAGGAGGCCTGCAGCGACAGCATCAGGGTCAGGAAGATGAACGGGTAGTTGTCGAAGCGCAGGTCGCGCGGGGCGAAGATGTTCCACAGCACCCAGACGATGATGACGATCGTCATCCAGACGATGAACCGCCCGGTGCCCAGGAACCGTGCGATGCGCTCCGACAGCCGCCCGAAGGCCTCCGGGTCCCACTCGGGCACCAGCCGCCGCCGGGGCGGCCGGGGCTGGTCCAGCCGCGCCCGGGGACGGCTGGTCGCCGTCGCCCCGGCCGGTGTGCGGTTGTGGGGCGCGCCGGCCGTCGCGGTGCGCTCGCCGCGCCCGCTCTCACGCTCGGGAGTCATCCGGACCCGCCCCTTCGCCGTCCGTCCCGCCCTCGGCGCCGTCCTCGGTGAGGTGGAACTCCGTCTCCCGCCAGTCCTCCGGCAGCATGTGGTCCAGGACGTCGTCCACGGTCACCGCGCCGAGCAGCGACCCCGCCTCGTCCACGACGGGCGCCGCGACCATGTCGTACGTCGCGAAGAACCCGGCGACGACCGGCAGCGCCGCGTCCGGCGCCAGGGTCTGCAGATCCTCGTCGAGGAGCGCGCTGACCAGCGTGTACGGCGGATCGCGCAGCAGGCGCTGGAAGTGGACCGTGCCGAGGTACTTGCCGGTCGGCGTCTCGTCGGGCGGGCGGCAGACATAGACCTGGGCGGCGAGGGCGGGGGAGAGGTCGGCGTTGCGCACCCGCGCGAGGGCGTCGGCGACGGTGGCGTCGGGGCGCAGGACGATCGGCTCGGTGGTCATCAGCCCGCCCGCGGTGTGCTCCTCGTACGCCATCAGGCGCCGCATGTCGGCCGCGTCGGCGGGTTCCATCAGGCTCAGCAGCCGCTCCTGGTCCGCCGTCGGCAGCTCGGCGAGCAGGTCGGCCGCGTCGTCGGGGTCCATGGCCTCCAGGACGTCCGCGGCGCGCTCCTCCTTCAACTTGCCGAGGATCTCGATCTGGTCGTCCTCCGGGAGCTCCTCCAGGACGTCGGCGAGGCGGTCGTCGTCGAGGGCGGCGGCGACCTCCGCGCGCCGCTTCGGCGACAGGTGGTGCAGCACGTTGGCGAGGTCGGCCGGGCGCAGCTGCTCGAAGGTGGCGAGGAGGCTCTCCGCGCCCTGCCCGTGCTCTTCCAGCGAGAACCCGGTGACCGCCGACCACTCCACCGTCAGCGTCTCGCCCTTGGCCCGCCGGAAGGCGCTCGCCTTCCTGCCCTTGCGCACGAAGACGCGGTCGATCTCCCAGTCCCGGCGGGCCGGCAGCTGCCGCAGCGACACGTCGAGGACGGTGACTTCCTCTCCCGGCCCCCCGGCCTCGACGAGACTGACGCGCCGGTCCAGCAGTTCGCCGAAGACGAGCCGCTCGGTGGGCCGCTGCTCGAAGCGCCGGACGTTGACCACGCCGGTGGTGATGACCTGGCCGGACTCGATGCCGGTCACCCGGGTCATGGGCAGGAAGATCCGGCGCCGCGTGGACAGTTCGACGACCAGCCCGAGCACCCTCGGGGGCCGCCGCCCGACACGCAACATGACGACCAGATCGCGCACGCGCCCCACCTGGTCGCCGCTCGGGTCGAAGACGGGGACGCCGGCGAGGTGCGACACGAAGATCCGCGGGGCGCCCGCTGCCATGACCACACCTCCGTCCTTTTCCCAATTGCCCGTCCGTGCGGGCTTCAGGCTAGCCCGTCCCGATCGCAGACGCCCTGGTGGGCGGTCCGGACGGACTGGCTCCGCCGGCACCCGCGGACCCCGGTACGCTGCCGTACGCCGCTCAGCACACCCCCGCAGAAAGGCAGCCTTCTCTGTGACTGCGATTCCCCCGGGCCGTACTCGTCGGACCGCTCTGGTGAGCGCGGTGTGCGCACTGGTCGTGGGCCTGGGAGCGAGCGGGTGCAGCGAGGATCCGGACGCGGGCACGAACGGCGTGGGCAAGCTGTCCGCCAAGGAGATCCAGACGAAGGCGCAGACGGCCGCCGGTTCCGTGGACGCGGTGCGACTCTCGGGGAGCGTCGTCACCAGCGGGAAGACGTACAAGCTCGACATGAGCCTGAAGGCGGACGGCGGCAGCGGGTCGGTCACCGCGGAAGGGGCCACCTTCCGGTTGCTGCGGGTCGGCGAGCAACTGTTCCTGAAGGCCGACGCGGAGTTCTGGAACCACGACGACGGCACGTCCGACGACGGCGGTTCGGACACGGCCGCGGGCGACAAGCTCGAGGGCAAGTACGTGAAGGTGCCGACGGGCGACCCCTCGTACAAGAAGTTCAGCGGCTTCACGGACAAGAACCTCCTCCTCGACGGTCTGCTGACCTTGCACGGCTCTCTGGACACGGACGGCCACCACGAGCAGTCCGGCGTCCGCACGATCCGCATCACCGGCGACGGCGGCTCCGGCGGCACGCTGGACGTGTCCCTGGAGGGCGAGCCGTACCCGCTGCGACTGGTGCGGGCCGGCGGCGCGGGCACGTTGAGCTTCTCCGCCTGGGGCAAGGACTTCGCCCTGACGGAACCGGCGAAGGACGAGACGGTGGACTACGGCAAGCAGCTGCCGACGTCGTGACTACCGCTTGCGGCGTCTCTTGCCCAGGAGCAGCCTCGGCAGCCCCGCCGGGACCGGCTCACGCGTGGTGGCGGGCGACGGCACGGGCCGCGCCGCCAGATCCCCGTCGGGCAGGGGCAGCGTGGCCCCCGTCGGCTCCAGGCGCAGCACCCGGCACTCCCGTGCCCAGCGCTCGGTCATCGCCTCGCCGTCGGGCGCGTTCAGCCGCTTGCCCTTGAGGTCGGCGACGGCGGCCTCCCAGGCCTCGCCGCCGGGCGCGAGCCCGACGACCGTCGCCGTCCAGGAGACCAGCCGGCCCCCCTTGTCCTTGCTGCGGACGGTGACCTCGGCCGAGCCGCCCTCGACGAGCCCCGGCAGCGGCTGCTCACCGGGACCGTCGCCGACCAGAGTGGCCGCGCCCTCGTGCCACACGTGCCACAGTGCACGCGCGGCCGGTTCGCCGGCGCCCCGGACCCAGATGAGGCCGGACTTCTTGGTGGCCTCCTCGACGAGGGCCTGGTCGAGCAGCTCTCTTGTCATGACGCCAGCCTAGCCAGGGCCCGCCCGGCGGCCCTCACAGCCAGCCGTTGCGCTTCAGCGTGCGGTGGATGCCGACGCACATGCCCACCATGACCGCCATGACGACCGGGTAGCCGAACTTCCAGTGCAGTTCCGGCATGTAGTCGAAGTTCATGCCGTACACCCCGCACACCATCGTCGGCACGGCGATGATGGCGGCCCAGGACGTGATCTTGCGCATGTCCTCGTTCTGCGCGACGGACGCCTGCGCGAGGTTGGCCTGGAGGATCGAGTTGAGCAGCTCGTCGAAGCCGATGACCTGCTCCTGGACCCGGGCGAGGTGGTCGGCGACGTCCCGGAAGTACTTCTGGATGTCGGGGTCGACCAGCCGCATCGGCCGCTCGCTCAGCAGCTGCATCGGCCGCAGCAGCGGCGACACCGCACGCTTGAACTCCAGTACCTCACGCTTGAGTTGGTAGATCCGGCCGGCGTCCGTGCCGCGCGGGGTGCCCTTGCGGCCCGGCGAGAACACCTCCGTCTCGACCTCGTCGATGTCGTCCTGCACGGCGTCGGCGACCGCGACATAGCCGTCGACGACGTGGTCGGCGATCGAGTGCAGCACGGCCGAGGGGCCCTTGGCGAGCAGCTCGGGGTCGTCCTGGAGCCGGTGGCGCAGCGCGCGCAGCGAGCCCTGGCCGCCGTGTCGGACGGTGATGAAGAAGTCCTTGCCGGTGAAGCACATGACCTCACCGGTCTCGACGACCTCGCTGTTGGCCGTGAGCCGGTCGTGCTCGACGTAGTGGATCGTCTTGAAGACGGTGAAGAGGGAGTCGTCGTAGCGCTCCAGCTTGGGCCGCTGGTGCGCCTGCACCGCGTCCTCCACGGCCAGCGGGTGCAGCCCGAACTCGGCTGCGATACCGGCGAATTCGGCCTCCGTCGGCTCGTGCAGACCGATCCACACGAAGCCTCCGTCGCGCCGCACCTGACGCATGGCCTCCTGCGGGGTCGGCGGCTGCGGGAAGGTGACGCGCGAGCCGTCGCGGTAGACGGCGCAGTCGACGACGGCCGACGGCGTCGCCGGGTCACGGGTGGTGTCGTAGGCGCCGCTGTCCATGCGCCCGCCCCCCTTGCGCAGGGAGGGGCGGGCGGGGCGGACGACGGCACGGAGGTCGCGGATCATCGACATGGCAGGCTCCTTCGCGACGAGCAAAGAAAGACCGCCACGACGGGTGGAACTGCCCGGAATGGGGACGTCCTGACTGGCTCTCCCCGGCCGGCAGGGCTGGGAAGGATGTTTGGCACGTCCACAAAGCGGGGAGCACCGCTCCGTCGCGGTGGCGAGCTTCGCTACTGATTCAGATCAGATTCAGATCAGACAGATCAGGCAAGAACGAAACGAAGTGCTCTTCGGCGTGAAGATGAGCGCGAGCGTTGGCGACCAGCCGGAGGCGAAGAGGCCAGAGCAGCTGCATCAGCGGCCGGAAGAGCGAGTGGTACTGCACGGGTGACTTCGATCCATGACAGCCCCACCTCCTCCAGCCGGTCCCTCGTAAGGGAGTCTCGTCTGCGTCGGGGCAAGATCGCGACGCTTCAGCGTGCTGCCCCGAACTACCGGCCCAGAGTACCAGCCGACCGAAGTGTCAAGGCGCTGCTTTACCCTGCGCCGACCAGTTCTATGCTCGCCGCATGGCTGATGTTCTTCCTCTGGTCGAGGCTCGTTTGCGCACTGCGCTGGGCGAGCCGGACGCCCGCGCCGCGGTCACCTTCCTCGGTACGGACCGCGTCGAGGTGCTGCGTTTCCACGAGGGCGACGTCGTCCGCTACGCCACCCTCGGCATGTCCGCGCAGCCGATGAGCGACCCCACGGCGGTGCTCGCGGACCCGGCTCTGGGACCGCGCGCCGAGCTCGTCCTGTCGGTCCGCCCCGGCACCGCCGACACGGACAAGGTGCTCCGCCCGCTCGCCGTGCTCGCCGCGTCCCCGCAGGTCGAGGGCGTGGTCGTGGCCCCCGGCGCGTCCCTCGACGTCGGTGAACCCCTGTGGCCCGGCGCCCCGTTCACCTCGGTCCTGGTCGCCGAGCCGGGCGGCCTGGTCGAGGACCTCGACCTCGACGAGCCCCTCGACCCGGTCCGTTTCCTGCCCCTGCTCCCCATGACCCCGAACGAGGCCGCCTGGAAACGCGTGCACGGCGCCCAGGCCCTTCAGGAGCGCTGGCTGACGAACGGGACGGACCTGCGGGATCCCTCCCGCGGGTCCGTCCCGCTCGACTGAGGCCCGGGTGACCGATGTCACCAACACGTGCCTGAAAACGTCTCGTTGGCTTCCGTCGGGCCGTCAGGCCGTCGGGCTCAGTTCGCGAAGACGGCCACGCCGTCCTCGGCCGCGTGCCTCGGCTCCAGTTCCGCTGCCATGGGGGTCCCCCCGCTCGAGCGAAGCCGAGAGTGGGGGAAGGTGAGGGCCTTGCGCCGTACGACGACCACGACCGCGCCGAGGACCGCCGTCACCGCCGCGACGACGAACGGCATGCGGATGTCGGTCCACTCCTCGATCTTCGGCGCGAAGTAGGGCGCGGCCGCCGCCGCGAACCACCGCACGAAGTTGTAGCCGGCGCTCGCCACCGGCCGCGGGGCGTCGGAGACACCGAGCGCCAACTCGGTGTAGACCGTGTTGTTCACGCCGATGAACGCGCCCGACAGGATCGTGCAGACGATCGCCGTGGTGTGGTCGCCGTAGCCGAGGGCGAGTACGTCGACGGCGAGCAGCACCAGTGAGCCGCCGAGTACCCGCAACGAGCCGAACCGCTTCTGGAGCCGCGGCGCCACGACCACCGAGAAGACGGCGAGCAGCAGACCCCAGGCGAAGAACACCGCCCCCGACTTGTACGGGGTCATGTTCAGCACGAACGGGGTGAAGGCCAGCACGGTGAAGAACGTGTAGTTGTAGAAGAACGCCGAGGCTGCGGCGGAGGCGAGTCCGCCGTGGCCGAGCGCCTTGAGCGGGTCCAGGAGTGAGGTCCTGCGGGCCGGCTTCGGCTGCTCCTTCAGGAACACCGTGATGCACAGGAAGCCGATCGCCATCAGGAACGCGGTGCCGAAGAACGGGTAGCGCCAGCTGGCGTCGCCGAGCAGTGCGCCCAGCAGCGGTCCGCAGGCCATGCCGAGGCCGAGGGCGGACTCGTACAGCAGGATGGCGGCCGCGCTGCCGCCGGCCGCGGCGCCGACGATCACCGCCAGGGCCGTGGAGACGAAGAGCGCGTTGCCGAGCCCCCAGCCCGCCCGGAAGCCCACCAGCTCGGCGACCGAGCCCGAGGTGCCGGCCAGCCCGGCGAAGACGACGACGAGCGCGAGGCCGAGCAGCAGCGTGCGGCGGCCGCCGATGCGGCTGGAGACGAAGCCGGTGACCAGCATCGCGAAGGCGGTGATCAGGAAGTACGAGGTGAAGAGCAGGGAGACCTGGCCGGCCGTGGCGTCCAGGCCCTGGGCGATGGACGGCAGGATCGGGTCGACGAGGCCGATGCCCATGAAGGCGACGACGGACGCGCCGGCCGTCGCCCACACCGCCTTCGGTTGCCGCAGGATGCTCCCGGCTCCGGCGTCGAACGTGTCCATGGTTCCCCTCACCCTCTGAGATGGTTGGTGTATGCACATAGTAAGTTAGCTCGGCTAATTAGTGCAAGTTACATGTAAATGCCGCCGGTTCAACTGGTTCCGCCCGGACGGGTGATCGTCCTTGACGTGGGCGGGCTCGGGTAGGACCGTGGGGCCCTATGAGGGGCGAACCCAGTTGCCCGAAGTGTGGTGGCCGGGTCAGGGCTCCCGGACTCTTCTCCGACTCCTGGCAGTGCGATGTGCACGGGACGGTGCATCCGCTGCAGCCCGTGATCCCGCCCAGCGTCGAGGCCCTCAGTGTTGTCGTGCACCGCACGCAGGTCCCGGTGTGGATGCCGTGGCCGCTGCCGGTCGGCTGGCTCTTCACGGGCGTCACGTACGCGGGCGACGACCGCAGTGGAGGCCGCGCCACCGTTGTCGCCTGCTCCGGGCCGGGCCCGCTCGGCGGCATGGGCGAGCTGATCCTGGTCGCCGAGGAGCTGGGCGTCGGCCTCGGCGCGCGGTACGCCGGTGTCGACGGACCCGACCCTGGCCCTTACATGAGCGTCGAGAAACCCCCGCAGGCGAAGGTCCTGGCCGCGGGCCGGCCGACCCCCCTGTGGCATGTCTCCGCCACCCCGGACGACCGCGCGGTCTTCGCGGGCGAGGCACGGGGGCTGTGGCTGTGGGCGGTCGTGTGGCCCGAGCAGTCGGGGCTGCTGATGTACGACGAGCTGGTCCTGACGGACCTGCGGGACGCGGGGGCGGAGATCGAGCTGGTGCCGTGCGGGGCGCTTTCGCCGCGCCTGCTCAAGCCGTAGGGGCCGTAGGGGCTGGGCTTTGGGGGCGTGTGCAGGTCGTCGGTGGCTGGTCGCGCAGTTCCCCGCGCCCCTCAGAGACCTGCCTGTGTAAAGGGTGAACCTGGACTTTGGGTGTGACAGGTGGCGTTCGAATGGGCGCTATGCTGGAGCGTCCCCGTCCGTCCTGTCATCGCCTGGAGCCTGCGTCGTGCGCATTGATCTGCACTGTCACTCCACGGCCTCCGACGGTACGGACACCCCGGCCGAGCTGGTACGCAATGCCGCCGCCGCCGGTCTGGACGTCGTCGCGCTGACCGATCACGACACCACCCGGGGATACGCCGAGGCCATCGCCGCGCTGCCGCAGGGGCTCACGCTCGTCACCGGCGCCGAGCTGTCCTGTCGTATCGACGGCATCAGCATGCACATGCTGGCCTACCTGTTCGACCCCGAGGAGCCCGCTCTGCTCGCCGAGCGTGAGCTGGTGCGTGACGACCGAGTGCCGCGGGCGCGCGGGATGGTCGCCAAGCTCAACGCGCTGGGCGTGCCCGTCACCTGGGGGCAGGTCGAGCGGATCGCCGGCGAGGGGTCCGTCGGGCGGCCGCATGTCGCCACCGCGCTGGTCGAGCTGGGCGTCGTACCGACCGTGAGCGACGCGTTCACCGAGGACTGGCTGTCCGACGGCGGCCGGGCCTACGTCGAGAAGCACGAGACCGACCCCTTCGAGGCGATCCGGCTGGTCAAGGGCGCGGGCGGGGTCACCGTCTTCGCGCACCCCGGTGCCGACAAGCGGGGGCGCACGGTGCCGGAGGCGGCGATCGCCGAGCTGGCCGCGGCCGGCCTCGACGGCATCGAGGTCGACCACATGGACCACGACGAGGACACCCGGGCGCGACTGCGCGGGCTGGCCGCCGATCTGGGGCTGTTGGTCACCGGCTCGTCGGACTACCACGGCAGCCGCAAGACGTGCGTGCTCGGTGAGTACACGACCGACCCCGAGGTATACGGGGAGATCACCCGACGGGCCACCGGGGCGTTCCCCGTGCCGGGGACCGGCGGAGCCTGACGCTCACCCCTCCGCACCTCCACTCACCCTCTTTCGCGCAAGGCCTCCGTACTGATGTTCGACGTCGCTGTCTTCGGTTCTCTCTTCCTCACCCTTTTTGTCATCATGGATCCCCCCGGGATCACCCCGATCTTCCTCGCGCTGACCGCCGGACGCCCCGGCAAGGTGCAGAAGCGGATGGCCTTCCAGGCGGTCTGCGTGGCGGGCGGTGTGATCACCGTCTTCGGGCTTTTGGGCCACCAGATCCTCGACTACCTGCATGTCTCCGTGCCCGCGCTGATGATCGCGGGCGGGCTGCTGCTTCTGCTGATCGCGCTCGACCTGCTCACCGGCAAGACCGACGAGCCGAAGCAGACCAAGGACGTCAATGTCGCGCTCGTCCCGCTGGGCATGCCGCTGCTGGCCGGACCGGGCGCGATCGTGTCCGTCATCCTCGCCGTGCAGAAGGCCGACGGCGTGGCCTCGCAGGTGTCGGTCTGGACGGCGATCCTCGCCATCCATGCCGTGCTGTGGCTGGTGATGCGGTACTCGCTGCTGATCATCCGCGTCATCAAGGACGGCGGTGTGGTCCTCGTGACGCGGCTCGCTGGAATGATGCTCTCCGCGATCGCCGTGCAGCAGATCATCAACGGGGTCACCCAGGTGATCCGGGCGAGCTGAAACATTGCCGGTACACGCAGAGCCCCCTACGGCCGCTTGAATCCAAGCCGGCTGCAGGGGGCTCTGAAACCTGTGTGCAAGGACCCGTGTTACGAGGCCGCGGTGTCGGCCGGACGGATCCACAGCCGCTGCCCGATGGCGGCGGCCTGCTGAACGATCCGGTTGACGGAGGCGGCGTCCACGACGGTGCTGTCCACGGGCGTGCCGTCGACGTCGTCGAGTCGCATGATTTCGAAGCGCATTGCTTCTCCCTTCGTCTGGTCATCCCCGGTGGGGGATTGCTGCGTACATGAGGAGTCAACGCGATGCGTGTTACAAACATTCCCTACGCTAAAGAAATTTTTCGAACAGCTAACTACTAACGGGTAAGTGGGTTTGCGGAGACTGAACGGGACCGGTTGTGTTCGCAGCGTGACCACCGGGACAATGGAGACGATGAACGACGACCTCCCGGCCCTCGCCGCCCGCATCGACCGCACGAACGAGCTGCTGACCCGCATGCTCGCCGAGGTGGCCAAGACGCCCTCGACCCACGCGATCTTCGTCGACGCGGGGTACCTGTACGCGGCCGCGGGACGCCTGGTGGCCGGGACCGAGGACCGTCGCGCCTTCGACCTCGACGCGGAGGGCCTGATCGAGGCGCTCATCGACCGGGCCCGCTCGATCTTCGCCGACAGCCGGCTGCTGCGCGTCTACTGGTACGACGGCGCCCGGCGCCGCATCCACACCGCCGAGCAGCAGTCCATCGCCGAACTGCCGGACGTCAAGGTGCGGTTGGGCAACCTGAACGCCAACAACCAGCAGAAGGGCGTCGACTCGCTGATCCGGACGGACCTTGAGTCACTGGCCCGCCACCGCGCCATCAGCGACGCGGCCCTGCTGGGCGGCGACGAGGACCTGGTCTCGGCGGTGGAGGCCGCCCAGGGGTACGGCGCCCGCGTCCACCTCTGGGGCATCGAGGCCCCGGAAGGCCGCAACCAGGCCGAGCCGCTGCTCTGGGAGGTCGACAGCCAGCGCACCCTCGACCTCGACTTCTTCAAGCCGTACGTCGCACGGCGCACCGTCGCCGGCTACGAGGCGAACGGCGCGAGCCGGCCCACCCGCGAGGCCGTCCGCTTCGTCGGCGCGCAGATCGCGGCGAAGTGGCTCGCCGCCCGGGGCAGGGAGACCCTCGCGGAGCTGCTGCCGGGCCACCCCTACCTCCCCGGCTCCGTCGACCAGGATCTCCTCGTCGAGGCCGAGGGCATCCTGCAGTACTCCCTGCGCGGCCAGGCCGACCTGAGACGCGCCCTGCGGGACGGCTTCTGGGAGCACGTGCAGGGGCAGTACTAGCGGTGCTGGACTCGTCCCCAGAAATCGGCGAGGGCGTGGGCCGTCGGCAGCGGCTGGTCCAGGTTCGGTGAGTGCTCGGCGCCCGGCATGACGGTCCGGTGCGCACGCAGCTCCAGGGCCATGCCGTCCAGGAGAGTGACCGGCCAGGTGTCGTCCCGCGCGCCCGACAGGACGTGGAACGGCAGGGGAACGGCGGCGAGTTCGGCGATGCGGTTCGGCTCGACGCACAACTGGCGCCCGGTGACGAGGAGTTGGGCAGGCTTGTGGTTGAGCCAGCGCAACCGCAACTGCTCCGGGTCGCCGAAGCCGCGGGCCGGCCCGCCGACCTCCTCCGGCGGCCCCATCGCCACGATCGCCGCCCACACCTGAGGCATCGTCATCACCGCGAGCGCGTCGTGCAGCAGCTTCACGCGCTGCTTCTGCGACTCCGAGATCTCGGCCGGACCCGACGAGATCAACGTGAACGAGACGAAGGGGGAGTGGTCGAGGAGGACGGCGGCGCGGGCGATCTGACCGCCGAGGGAGTGCCCGACGAGGTGCAGGGGCGTGTCGAGAGCCGCCGCCTGCGCCAAAACGTCCCGGGCCAACTCCGCCTGGACGTAGGGGGATTCGTCCTCAGCCGGTCCATCGGACTCGTTCTGTCCACGCCCGTCCACGGAGATGCTCCGGTAGCCGCGGACCGCCAGCGGCCCGTGCAACTGGTGGAAGTCCTCCTTGCTCCCGGTGAAGCCTGGCAGCAGCAGCGCGACACCGCGCGGCTCGACACCGGCAGCCACGGGCGCGTCGACGACGGCGAACTCACCCCGCTCGGTCCGCAGCAAGTACGCACGCGCGCCGGCGGGCGGAGGGAAAGGAGTGCTGCTGCTCGGCGTGGTCACGTGCCGAGGCTACCGGGAGCGTGCGCCGCGCACGCCGACGGCCCGGCCCCTCATCGAGGAGGGGCCGGGCCGTCGGACTGTCGTGCCGTGCCGGTCGGTCAGCCGTCCGCGGGCTCCGCGGCGGCCGTCGCCTTGCGGGTGCGACGCACCCTCGGCTTGGCCTCGGCCTCGGCGGCGGGGGCCTCGGTCGGTGCGGTGGCTGCCGTCTTGCGGGTGCGGCGCGGCTTGGTGGCTGCGGCTTCCTGTGTGGCCTGGGCCGGGATGTCGGCCGTGGTGACCGTCGTCTCGGGCTCGGTGGCCTTGCGGGTGGTGCGGCGGCGCGGCTTGGCCTCGGTCGCCTCCGCGGTGTCGACCGCGGCCTCGGCCGGTGCGGTGGCGGCCGTCTTACGGGTCCGGCGCGGCTTGACCTCCGCGGTCTCCGCGACCGGCTCCGCCTCCGTCACCTTGGCGGCCGAGGCGGCCGTCTTGCGGGTGCGGCGCGGCTTGGCCTCGGTGCCCTCGGCGGTGTCGACCGCGGTCACGGCCTCGGCCGGTGCCGTGGCAGCCGTCTTGCGGGTGCGCCGCGGCTTGGCCTCCGTCGCGGTGGCTTCCGGGGCTTCGACGGTCGCGGCGGTAGCGGCCGTCGCTGCCGTCTTGCGGGTGCGGCGCGGCTTGGCCTCGGTGGCCTCGGCCGTGTCCACAGCGGCTTCGGCCGGAGCCGTCGCCTTGCGGGTGCGGCGCGGCTTGGCCTCGGTCGCCTCGGCGGTGTCGACCGCGACCGCAACCGCGGCCTCGGTCGGTGCGGTGGCTGCCGTCTTGCGGGTGCGGCGCGGCTTGGCCTCCGTCGCGGTGGCTTCCGGGGCTTCGACGGTCGCGGCGGTAGCGGCCGTCGCTGCCGTCTTGCGGGTGCGGCGCGGCTTGGTGGCTGCGGCTTCCTGTGTGGCCTGGGCCGGGATGTCGGCCGTGGTGACCGTCGTCTCGGGCTCGGTGGCCTTGCGGGTGGTGCGGCGGCGCGGCTTGGCCTCGGTCGCCTCCGCGGTGTCGACCGCGGCCTCGGCCGGTGCGGTGGCGGCCGTCTTACGGGTCCGGCGCGGCTTGACCTCGGTCTCGGGTGCGGCTGCGGGCTCGACGGTCGCGGTGACCTCCGGGGCCACGGCGGGAGCCGCCACCTTCCGGGTACGGCGGCGCGGCTTGACCTCGGCCGCCTCGGCGGTCTCGGGCGCCTCCGTGGCCTCCACCGTGTCGACCACGGTCTCGGCGGCGGCGGCCACCTTGCGGGTACGGCGACGGCGCGGCTGCGCCGGGATCTCCGGAGCGGACTCCGGGGTGGTGTCGAGGGCCGGGGCCTCCACCGTCGTCACGGCCGCTTCCGCGGCCTCGGCGACGGCCTCGACGGCCGCAGAGGTGGCGGTGGCCGTCACAGCGGCGGCCTCCTGCGCCGACCCACTGCGCGTACGGCGCCGACGGCGCGGGGTGCGCGGACCGGCGGCCTCCTCCGTCACGGACGTCGGCTCGGCCAGGGGCGCCTGCTGCGGTGCCGTGGTCGCGGCGGGCGCCGGCGTCGCGTCGAGAGGTGCGCCGTTGCGGGTACGACGGCGGCGACGCGGCGTACGGGCGGCACGCTCGCGCTCACCGGCACCGGAACGCTCACCGGCACCGGAACGCTCGCCGGAACCGGAACGCTCGCCGGAACCGGAACGCTCGCGCGCACCGGAGCGGGAGTCGCCCCGGCCGCCTCGCTCGCCCCGGCCGCCGCGGTCACCGCGACCGCGTCCGGCGCGTCCGCCCGGCTCGCCCAGGTCCTCCAGCACCTCCGCGTCGAGCCCGGCGCGGGTGCGCTCCGCGCGCGGCAGGACACCCTTGGTGCCCGCGGGGATGTTCATCTCCTCGAAGAAGTGCGGGGAGGTGGAGTACGTCTCCGGCGGGTCGCTGAAGTCGAGCTCCAGCGCCTTGTTGATGAGCTGCCAGCGCGGGATGTCGTCCCAGTCGACGAGCGTGACGGCGATGCCCTTGGCGCCCGCGCGGCCGGTACGACCGATGCGGTGCAGGTACGTCTTCTCGTCCTCGGGGGACTGGTAGTTGATGACGTGCGTGACGCCCTCGACGTCGATGCCGCGGGCGGCGACGTCGGTGCAGACGAGAACGTCGACCTTGCCGTTGCGGAAGGCGCGCAGCGCCTGCTCGCGGGCGCCCTGGCCGAGGTCGCCGTGGACGGCGCCGGAGGCGAAACCGCGCTGCTGGAGCTGGTCGGCGAGGTCGGCCGCGGTGCGCTTGGTGCGGCAGAAGACCATGGCCAGTCCCCGGCCGTCGGCCTGCAGAATGCGCGCGACCATCTCGGGCTTGTCCATGTTGTGCGCGCGGTACACGTGCTGCTTGGTGTTCGCGACGGTCCTGCCCGCGTCGTCGGGCGAGGTGGCGTTGATGTGCGTGGGCTGCGACATGTAGCGGCGGGCGAGACCGATGACCGCGCCCGGCATGGTCGCCGAGAACAGCATGGTCTGGCGCTTCGCCGGAAGCATGTTGATGATCTTCTCGACGTCGGGCAGGAAGCCCAGGTCGAGCATCTCGTCGGCCTCATCGAGGACGAGCGACCTGATGTGCTTGAGGTCGAGCTTCTTCTGGCCCGCGAGGTCCAGCAGGCGGCCCGGGGTGCCGACGACGACGTCGACGCCCTTCTTGAGGGCCTCGACCTGGGGCTCGTAGGCCCGGCCGCCGTAGATGGCGAGGACGCGCACGTTGCGCACCTTGCCCGCGGTCAGCAGGTCGTTGGTGACCTGCGTGCACAGCTCACGCGTGGGGACGACGATGAGCGCCTGCGGGGCGTCGGTGAGGGCCTCGGGCTGGGCGCGGCCGGCCTCGACGTCGGCGGGGACGGTCACGCGCTCGAGGAGCGGGAGGCCGAAGCCGAGCGTCTTGCCGGTGCCGGTCTTGGCCTGGCCGATGACGTCCGTGCCCGTGAGGGCCACGGGGAGCGTCATCTCCTGGATGGGGAAGGGAGTGGTGATGCCGACGGCCTCCAGGGCCTCGGCGGTCTCGGAAAGGATCCCGAGCTCTCGAAACGTCGTAGTCAGGGTGCTGCCTCTTCTGTGTGCGCGGTGCGAGGCGAGCGCGGGGGGTCTTTGACGGACCGTGCCGGGGGACGTCGGCTGCCCTACGGGCTGCCCTTGGGGGCACTGCCGTATGGCACGGGACCTCTGCCGACGCTCTAGCGCTCGTACCGCTGAGGGGTTCCCTCCGATCGTCGTACGCACAGTGCCGTACGGTCAGGGAGGGCTGTCGGGTCGGAGCCGATCGGGCCACCGACCGGGCATCCTCATACGTGCGGCCCGTCGAATATTCGGCAGGCGCATTACCACCATACCCCGGAATCGTGCACATGCGATGGCCGATTCGGTCACGTTGTGGTTGTCACAGTGCCAGGCGTGGTCCCGTACGTCTTCGTTGTCACACTGACTGACCAGGGACTTCCACCGTGCGGCGAGCGGGCTATTGTGCGCTTCATGACGACCTCTGACAAGCCCGAGAACACCGCCACCGGTATCGCAGCCCAGGACTGGGCGACGGCCTCCGCCGACCCGCAGTACCGGGCCGCGGTCGTGGATCTGCTGGGTGCGTTGGCGTACGGCGAGCTGGCGGCGTTCGAGCGGCTCGCGGAGGACGCCAAGCTGGCGCCCACGCTCGAGGACAAGGCGGAGCTGGCGAAGATGGCGTCCGCCGAGTTCCACCACTTCGAGCGGCTGCGCGACCGGCTCACGGAGATCGGCGAGGAGCCGACGCGGGCGATGGACCCGTTCGTCGCCGCGCTCGACGGCTTCCACCGGCAGACGGCTCCCTCGGACTGGCTGGAGGGCCTCGTCAAGGCGTATGTCGGTGACTCGATCGCCAGCGACTTCTACCGTGAGGTGGCGGCGCGTCTGGACAGCGACACCCGGGCCCTGGTGCTGGCGGTGCTCGACGACACCGGACACGCCGGCTTCGCCGTGGACCGGGTGCGGGCCGCGATCGACGCGGAGCCGCGGGTCGGCGGGCGGCTCGCGCTGTGGGCGCGGCGGCTGATGGGCGAGGCCCTGTCGCAGTCCCAGCGGGTGGTCGCGGACCGTGACGCGCTGTCGACGATGCTCGTGGGCGGCGTCGCGGACGGCTTCGACCTCGCCGAGGTGGGCCGGATGTTCTCCCGCATCACCGAGGCGCACACCAAGCGGATGGCGGCGCTGGGACTGGCTGCCTAGGGCGTGCCCTGGACCTCGGACTCAGACCTGCGCCGGTGCCGATCGTCGGCGGAAGTGACCGGACGGGCGCAGCAGCAGGGAGAGGGAGGCGGCGGAGACGACCGCCGCGCCGAGCAGGCTCGCCAGGACGGAGCCGGAGCCCAGCGCGCTGTGGGTGACGAAGTCACCGAACAGGGCTCCGGCGACGCCCGTCGCGAGGACGAGCGTGCGGACCGGCAGGCGGTGGGAGAGGCGGTGGACCGCCGCCCACGCCAGCACAAGACCGAGCACAGCGGAGCCGAGCGCTTCCAAGATCATTTAGGTCCCTCCCGAGCGGCTGGGCCGTGCACCAAGGTCGTAGCCCGTCATACCCGTGACCTGCGGAATGCAATCCTCATCTGTGGTCGACACGTGTGCCGTCCGTGAACGAGAACAGGAGAGGGGCCCGACATCTCGTCGGGCCCCTCTCCTGTCATGCGGCTACAGCTGTTCCGCCGGCTTACAGCGCGCCGAAGCCCACCTTGCGCGGGGCGGGCTCGCCCAGCTCGACGTAGGCCAGGCGGTCGGCCGGAACCAGGACCTTGCGGCCGTGCTGGTCCACGAGGCTGAGCAGCTGCGACTTCCCGGCCAGTGCCTCGGCCACCACGCGCTCGACCTCCTCGGGAGTCTGACCGCTCTCCAGAACGATCTCGCGAGGCGCGTGCAGCACGCCGATCTTGACCTCCACGGCTATGTCCCTCCGACGGTCATGAGGTGCGCGGGCGTCCGCGCCGTACGCTGCACACATTAGCCCGGTGAGGGGACGTACACGGCGTGGCCGTCCACGCCAGGAGCGAACAGCGGGCGGGAACAAACAGCCGAACGCCCCCGCGGTCAGTGCTGATCGGTGCCGTGCAGCGGGAAACCGGCGATGCCCCGCCAGGCCAGCGAGGCCAGCAGTTGCACCGCCTGGTCGCGCGGGACGCTGCGGTCGCTGTGCAGCCAGGACCGGGCCACGACCTGCGCGAGGCCGCCCAGACCCGAGGCGAGCAGCATCGACTCCGCGCGCGAGAGGCCGGTGTCCTCGGCGATGACCTCGGAGATCGCCTCGGCGCACTCGACGGTGACCTTGTCGACGCGCTCACGCACCGCGGGCTCGTTCGTCAGGTCCGACTCGAAGACCAGGCGGAAGGCGCCGCCGTCGTCCTCCACATACGCGAAGTACGCGTCCATCGTGGCCCGCACGCGCTGTTTGTTGTCGGTCGTCGAGGCGAGCGCGCCGCGCACGGCCTGGATCAGGGACTCGCAGTGCTGGTCCAGCAGGGCGAGGTAGAGGTCGAGCTTGCCGGGGAAGTGCTGGTAGAGCACCGGCTTGCTGACGCCGGCCCGCTCGGCGATGTCGTCCATCGCGGCCGCGTGATAGCCCTGTGCGACGAAGACTTCCTGGGCGGCGCCCAGCAGCTGGTTCCGTCGGGCACGGCGCGGCAGGCGGGTGCCCCGCGGGCGCGCCGCCTCTGTCTGCTCGATGGCTGTCACGCCGCCTCCCAAAGTGGTCCTCTTGCGGTGAGCGCCGCGCCGCCATCGTACTTTTCGGTAACCGTGGTGTGCGCGGTGCGAGCGCAGAATTTCACGGACCGGACGGCAGCAAAAGCGGTAGAGATGGTTTTGAACCGGAATCTTCCGGGCAAACTCCGGCCCGCTCCAGCTGGGTGCCGGTCAGCGATAGTCGTCCTCGTCGAGTGAGACGACGCGGGCCTGTTCGGCGAGATCGGCCTCGTTCGCCCGGGCCGGGTCCACGTCCTCCAGAGGGTCGTCGCGCTCCGCCGCGACGTCCTTGTACTGCTCGGCGGCGTCGTTCTCCGGCGCCTCGACGTCGATCTCCCCGAAGTCGTCGTCCTCTTCGAACGTCTCCGGGTCGGTGGGGTCAACGGCCATGGTGGGCTCCCTTCCTTCGAACGTCCCTGCGAGCTGCAGGGCCTCAAGCGGGTGCCCTCGGTACGAGCCTAGGAGACACCCGTTTCGGACGCTATGCGATCCGTATGCGGAGTGCCCCTGATTCGCGCTGGTATGGCGTACGCGCGGTGCGGGTGCGGTGTCGGTCTCGACAAGCGTTCGACCCGTGCGTGTGATGGCGAACACACCAGGCTGCGCGTGATCGTCTCGTAACATTGCCGCATGTCTTCGACCGAGCTGCCCTCCGTGCCGCCCACCAGTGTGCTGCCGAAGGCCACTGCCGTGCGGGTCGCGGAGGGCGAGCGGGTCCGGTCGGCGGGGCTGCCGGGCATCACGCTGACGATCCGTTCCCGGCCGCCCGCGCGCGAGGGGCTCGAGCCCGCGCTGTACGTGCACGGCCTGGGCGGTTCCTCGCAGAACTGGTCGGCGCTGATGGCGCTGCTCGACGGGGTCGTGGCGAGCGAGGCCGTCGACCTGCCCGGCTTCGGCGACTCCCCGCCGCCCGACGACGGCAACTACTCCATCACGGCACACGCGCGTGCCGTGATCCGCTACCTCGACGCGGCGGGCCGCGGGCCCGTCCACCTCTTCGGCAACTCCCTCGGCGGCGCGGTGTCCACGCGCGTCGCCGCCGTCCGCCCCGACCTGGTGCGGACGCTGACGCTGGTTTCGCCCGCCCTGCCCGAGCTGCGCGTCCAGCGGACCGCCGTGCCCACCGGCCTGGTCGGCCTGCCCGGGGTGGCCGCGCTCTTCAGCCGGTTCACCCGGGAGTGGACGGCCGAACAGCGCGTCCGCGGCGTCACGGCGCTCTGCTACGGCGATCCCGGACGGGTCTCTCCGGAGGCGTTCCGTCATGCGGTGGAGGAGCTGGAGCGGCGACTGCAGCTGCCGTACTTCTGGGACGCGATGACGCGCTCCACGCGCGGGCTGCTCAGCGCGTACACCCTGGGCGGCCAGCACGGACTGTGGCGCCAGGCCGAGCGTGTCCTCGCCCCGACCCTCCTCGTCTACGGAGGCCGCGACCAGCTCGTCGGCTTCCGCATGGCCCAGCGGGCCGCCCGCGCCTTCCGCGACTCCCGGCTGCTCACACTGCCGGACGCCGGACACGTGGCGATGATGGAGTACCCCGAGACGGTGGCGACGGCGGTCCGGGAACTCCTCGCCCACACCGCGACCCCGACCGAGACCACGGGGGGCTGAGGCCGACGTGGGACGCCACAGCCGGCGTGGACCCGCGCCCAAGGGCGCCGGGAAAGGCGACTCCAAGGGCGCGCCGCAGGAGGCTCCCCCAGGGCCTCCAAAGGGGGACACCCGGGACACCAGGGGCGCCCGCGTCCAGACCCCGCCCCCGGGCTATGAGGGCACCCCCGCGCACGGACTGCCCCGCTTTTCCGACGGCACGCCCGCCCACGGGTTCCCGCAGGTGCGGGGCGGCCACCCCGAGCAGCGTGAAACCGGGGGCGGCTGGGGTGACTTGAGAGGGCGGCAGACGGGTACCGGGCAGCCCGTGATACCGCGTCAGCGACCGATGCCGCCGGGCGGCCCGCGCCAGGGCTCCCGTCAGGGGCCGCGCCAGGACTACCTCGACGCCTTCCAGGAGGGCGACGAGGCCCTCATGCGCGCGGGGACGCCGTATGCGGCCACGCGCGCGCGTGCACAGGATCACTACGCCTCCCTCGACGCTTCGGGCGCCGGCCTCACCGGCCTCACCGGCCTCACCGACCGGAACACCGTCTCCCGTTCGGCCGCCCCGGTGGGACTCGACGGGGACGACCGGGACGGTCCGCCGCCCACCGGCGGGCCCGGGTCCGCCAAGACCGCCGGGGCGGCCAAGGGAGCAAAGTCCGCCAAGGGGCGCACGTTCACCGGCATCGCGGCCGCCGCCGTCACCACCGTGCTGGCCGTCGTGGTGGCCGGCCAGGTCACCGGCGGGCGGGACGACGACGCCGTCCAGTCGCAGTCCGCCACCGGCCAGGCCCGCGACGGCCTCGACGACGCCGCGCGCGGCGACGACCGGCCGAGCCCGTCCGTGTCCCCCGGCATGGCCACACTGACGTACGCGCAGCGGATGGACCTGCGGTACCCGCTCGGCGCCAAGCTCAAGGGCTCGGGGAAGTTCGACGCGATCGCGGGCATCGACAAGGCGCCCGGCAAGGGGCAGAAGTACACCTACCGCGTGGACGTGGAGCAGGGCCTCGGGCTCGACGGCGAACTCTTCGCACAGGCCGTGCAGAAGACGCTCAACGACGACCGCAGCTGGGCCCACAACGGCGCCCGCACCTTCGAGCGGATCCACTCGGGCAAACCGGACTTCGTCATCACCCTCGCCAGTCCCGGCACCACCGCCGACTGGTGCGCCAAGTCGGGCCTGGACACCACCGAGGACAACGTCTCCTGCGACTCCGCCGCCACCGAACGAGTGATGATCAACGCCTACCGGTGGGCGCAGGGCTCGAAGACCTACGGCGACAAGATGTACGCCTACCGGCAGATGCTGATCAACCACGAGGTCGGCCACCGGCTCCGCTACGGCCATGTCACCTGCGACAAGAACGGCGACCTCGCGCCGGTCATGCAGCAGCAGACCAAATTCCTCGACCACAACGGGATTCACTGTCTGCCCAACCCCTGGCCCTATCCCAAGAGTTGACCCTCTCGGGTGGACAGACGCCGCATGGGTCACGCTGACCTGCCCATGAGTTCAGCGGCGGTCGGCGCCGGCGCGTCGGCGCCGCGCGAGGTGTACGAGTCGTCGCGCGGCCCCTGGCGTAACGTTTCGCGGTCGGATGATCTCTTAGCGCGACCGAACGCGACCCGCACGGGAAAGTTACGACCGTTCACCCCTTTTGGTGGTGCGACGGACAACCGTCCGTCGCGCCACCGCCTTGTCCGCATACGTTCGTCCCGCTGCGAGCCGCCGGGTCAACGGCGGCTCCCCAAACGGGAGATCGGGGGCGCGCGTGCGCATCGGACTGCTTACGGAGGGTGGCTATCCGTATGTGAGCGGTGACGCCGGGGTCTGGTGCGACCGGCTCGTGCGCGGGCTCGGACAGCACGACTTCGACGTCTACGCCCTCAGCCGCGCCGAACACCAGGAGGACGCGGGCTGGGTCGAGCTTCCGCCGCAGGTCAGCCGGGTGCACACGGCGCCGCTGTGGACGGCCGAGGAGGACGGAGTCGCATACGGCCGACGCGCGCGCCGCCGCTTCGCGGAGTTCTACGGCGAGCTGGTGACCGCCCTGTGTGAGGGCGAGTCCCCGGACCCAACGCACTCCTCGGCGCACTCCTCGGCGGACTCTTCGCACGGCTCGGCGCACTCCTTCGGGGCCGGTCCCGCCGTTCAGGCGGACCGTTTCGCCAACGCGCTGTACGGCCTCGCCGAACTCGCCCGGGACGAGGGCGGACTGGTGGGAGCGCTCCGCTCGGAGGGCGCCGTGCGCGCCCTGGAACGTGCCTGCCGCGCACCCGGCGCGCTGCGCACGGCGCGTGAGGCGCGCGTCCCCGACCTGCTCACCGTCGCCGCACATCTCGAGCGCGCCCTGCGCCCCCTCTCGCTCGACTGGTACGACGACGAGACGGGCGACGGGGGAGAGGGCCTCGGCGCGGTCGACCTGTGCCATGCCACGTCCGGCGGCCCGGCGGCCCTGCCCGGGTTGCTCGCCCGGCACTTCTTCGACGTGCCGCTGCTGGTGACCGAGTACGGGGTCCGGCTGCGGACGCACTATCTGAGCTCCGGCGAGGCCCCCGCCGTTCGTGCCCTGCTCGCCGCCTTCCACGGCCGGCTCGCGGCCGAGGTCTACCGGCGGGCGGCGTGCGTCACGCCGGGCAACACGCACGCCCGGCGCTGGCAGGAGCGGTGCGGCGCGGACCGCGCCAAACTGCGCACCGTCTACCCGGGCATGGCGGCGTCCCGCTTCGCGGAGGTGGGCGAGGCCCCGGACACCGCCGATCCGCACACCCTGGTCTGGGTCGGCCGGGTGGAACCGGCGAAGGACCTGGTGTCGCTGCTGCACGCCTTCGCGGAGGTCCGCAAGGAGGAGCCGCGCGCCCGTCTGCGGATCATCGGCGCGCCGGCCGGCACGGAGGGCCGGGCCTACCTCGGCCACTGCCGGATGCTGGCCGCACAGCTCTTCCCCGACGAGGCGGCGGGACCGCACGCCGTGGGCGACAACCCGGTCTCCTTCGAGGAGATCGGCGGCCCGGAGGCGCCCACCCTGGCCGAGGCGTACGCGGCCGGTGCGGTCGTCGTCCTGTCCAGTGTCGTCGAGGGGTTCCCGGTCGGCCTGGTGGAGGCGATGTTCTGCGGCCGGGCGACCGTGTCGACGGACGTCGGCGCGGTGGTCGAGGTGATCGGCGGCACGGGACTGGTCGTCCCGCCGCGCAATCCACGGGCGCTCGCGGAGGCCTGTGGGGCATTGCTTTGCGACCCCGAGCGCCGTGCGCGCCTGGGGGCGGCCGCCCGCGCCCGCGCCCTCGAACTGTTCACGGTCGAGCAGAACATCGCGGCGTTCCACGGCATCTACCTGGAGCTCGTCTCCCGGGCCCCGTTTCGTCGGTTCGTCCTCGGCCACGACGGCGAACCCCGGCCGTTCGCCGTTCCGCCCGAGGCCAGGCTGCCGGGCTTGTGGACCGACCTGGGCACGCGTGTCACCGCAGGGCACACCCCGGCCTGGGCGGAGAGGCCGCCGGCACGAGGCAGTTCACCGGTCGCCGCGACGGAGGGAGCACGATGAGCGGGCTCGAAGAACTGGACAGACCGGGGCGGACGGAAAGCGCCGAGGCGCGTATCGACGGGCGTACCGAGGCGCCTATCGACGCGCGCACTGATACGCCTACCGGCGCGCACGCCGGCGCCGATACGGTCTCCGGCGCCGATACGGTCTCCGACGGCCGTAAGCCGGCCGCCCCCCGCCGTGGCGTCGTGGACCCGGTGAAGGCCTTGATGCACCGGCACCGTGAGCTGTGCGAACGGGCCGTCGACCCGCTGGAGATCGCCGCGGGCCTGGAGGCCCACGGAGTCACCGACCGCACCGCCGCCCGCTTCCGGCACCGGGACGTCTTCTCCCTCGCGGAGGAGATGTACGCCCGCGTCCCGCGCGACGGCGACGCACCCCCGCCGAGTCCGTCGACCGCGATCCCGCGACCCCGTCTGGACTGGGCGCTGCTCACCCTCCTCCCGGGCGTCCTGTGCGCCGCGACCGTGACCGGCGTACGCCTCACCCAGGGGCGGACGTGTCTCCTCGTCGCCGCCGCGGGCATCCTCGCCGTGACCCTCGCCCTGCACGCGGCCCTGCGCCGGGGCCCGCTGCGCCCGCACGGCGGCGCCCACCCCGGCCGGCACCGGACGGACGCCTGGACCTGCTGGCTCCTCGGCTACGCAGCCCTCGGTGACGGCCTCCTGCGCGCCGCCGTCGGAGGCGGACCCGACGGCCTGCCCGACGGAACGGCCCACGGCCCCTGGCCCCTCGCCGCCGCCCCGCTGCTCACCCTCGCCCTGGCCTGCGCGCCCGCCGCCTGGAGCGCCCACCTCCTCGCCGTGCGCGCGCGCCGGCGCCTGGACACCAGCCGTGGCCTGGAGGAGTTCGCCGCCTCCGTACGGCCGTTGCTGCTCGGCACCGTCACCCTGTTCCTGTGTGCGCTCGCCGCACTGCACGCCCTCTGTGTCACGGCCCTGGGCGAGCCCGCCGACTACGGTCACACCCTCGCCCTGGGCGCGCTCCTCTTCCTCGCCCGCCTCCTCAGCGTGCACGGCTTCACCCACGCTCCGGCGGTCGTCCTCGGCGCCGCCGGCACGGCCGAGGTGCTCGCCCCGGCCATGGTCTTCGCCGGCCGCCTGCCCGGCTGCGGCTTCCTGGCGGCGCCCGTGGAGAGCCTCGTGACCACCTGGGGCCCGGACCGTGTGCCGTCCCTCATCTGCGCAGCCGCCGCTCTGACCCTCCTCGTCCACGCCACCCGCACGCTGACCAGAGCCTCGGCCCACGCCCGGACGGACCAACCGTGCTGACCCGAACCCACCCCCGCCTCCCCCACCGGGCGCCCCGGGCACCTGTCCTACCGGCTCAAAAACCCGCCCGACCGAGCCCGACGGCCGTCCCGCCGGGTCGGGATGCCGGCCTGTCGGCCTCAAGTTCGCAGGGCGAGGGGACTTCGTGGCGTCGCTCTTCTACTTCCGCCGGTCAACGGCCGCCCGCCCCTGCCAGGCGCAGGCCGTCCGCACCGCCGCCATCGCGCGCAGCGCAACCCCCACCGTGCCCCGACCGCACGACGCACGCGCTCCTCCACCCAGCCGCAACCCAGCGCATCACCCTTGAAGGAGAGACCAGATGACCACCTCCCGATCCGGAGGGACCGGAGCCACCGGGGCACCCGCGGTCGCAGGAGCCCCCGCGGTCACAGGAGCAGCAGGAGCACACCGGGCGACCGGAGCCCACGCAGCCCAGGCGACAGTCGCCGCGCACACCCCGGGAGCCGCACGATGAGGGTTCTGCTGATCGGAGCCAATGGCTACCTCGGCCGTTTCGTCGCCGACCGTCTGCTCGCCGACCCGGCCGTCCAGCTCACCGCGCTCGGCCGCGGCGACGACGCCGACGTCCGTTTCGACCTCGCGTCCGGCAGCCCCGGCGCGCTCACCCGCTTCCTCGACGCGGTCCACCCCCAGGTCGTCGTCAACTGCGCGGGCACCACCCGCGGCGGCGCCCGCGAACTCACCCGGCACAACACCGTCGCCGTCGCCACCGTCTGCGAGGCCCTGCGACGCAGCGGCTGCGGCGCCCGGCTGGTACAGATCGGCTGCGGCGCCGAGTACGGCCCGAGCCAGCCCGGCTCCTCCACGGCCGAGGACGCCGTGCCCCGCCCCGGCGGCCCGTACGGCGTCAGCAAACTCGCCGCCACCGAACTCGTCCTCGGCTCCGGTCTGGACGCCGTCGTGCTCCGGGTCTTCTCGCCCGCGGGTCCGGGCACGCCCGCCGGCTCCCCGCTGGGCCGACTCGCCGAGGCGATGCGCCGCGCCATGCAGTCCGGCGACGGCGAGCTCAAGCTCGGCGGGCTCGGTGTGCAACGCGACTTCATCGACGTCCGCGACGTGGCCCGCGCCGTGCACGCCGCCTCCCTCTCCGCCGCGCAGGGCGTCATCAACATCGGCTCGGGCCGCGCCGTCCGGCTGCGCGATGCCGCGTCGATCCTCGCCCGGGTGGCCGGGTACGCGGGTGCCCTGCACGAACTGGACGGCCCGCCCGGCGGCCACCTCAGGCCCGCCATCGGCCACCCCCGCCCGGAGTCCGACCACGCGGGCCCCGTCGCGTTCCCGTACCCGGACGGCTGCGGCAGCTGGCAGCAGGCCGATGTGCGCACCGCCCGCGACCGGCTCGGCTGGCGGCCCCGGATCAACCTCGAGGAGTCCCTCGCCGACATCTGGATGGAGGCGGCATGTCGTATCTGACGGGAACCCCGGTGGGCACCGCGAGCGCCGGTACCACCGACGTCCGCACCGGCCTCGGCGTTCCCGGTATCGCGCACCCCCTCCTCGCGCCCGCCGAGTGGGGCGAACTCGCCCGCCCCGGCAAGCCGCTGCACTGGGTCGTCCTCGACGTCGCCGACGGCCCCGGCGTCCGCCCCGACCCGCGCTGCCTGGAATCCGCGGGTAGGCTGCGCAACGCGGGCATCCGGGTCCTCGGCAACATCGACACCTGCTACGGGGCGCGCGCCTTCGCCGAGGTCGTCTCCGACGCGCAGCGGTACCTCGACTGGTACCGGGTCGACGGCTTCCTCCTGGACCGCTGTCCGGCCGACCGCACCGCCCTCCCCGAGCTGCGCCGCACGGTCGGCACGCTCCGCGCGCTGCGTGACGCGTCCCACATCGTCCTCGGTCACGGCACCCACCCGTACCCGGGATATGTCGAGCACGCCGACCAGTTGGTGACCTTCTCCGGCCCCTGGAGCGATTACCGCTGGTCGCAGGTGGCCGAGTGGACCTCGGACCATCCACCCGAGCGCTTCTGCCACTTCGTGCACGGCGTGCCGCGCGGCCACCTCGACGAGGCGCTGCGCATCGCCCGCTGGCAGGGCGCCGCGACGATCTGGTTCACCGACGGCACCGACCGCGGCGGCCTGACCGACCCCTGGGAGACCATGCCCGGCTACTGGGACGAACTCGTCTCGCGGATCGGAACAGGTGTCTCGGAATGAAGAAGGCCATGGCAGTGTTACGGAGAGAACAACCGTAGTGATCGACCGACCAACGGAGTCCCCGTGTCGCTGCCACCCCTGGTCGAGCCAGCCTCTGAGCTCACCGTAGACGAGGTTCGACGGTACTCCCGCCACCTGATCATCCCGGATGTGGGGATGGACGGGCAGAAGCGGCTGAAGAACGCCAAGGTGCTCTGTGTGGGCGCCGGCGGCCTGGGCTCGCCGGCGCTGATGTACCTGGCCGCGGCGGGCGTGGGCACGCTCGGCATCGTGGAGTTCGACGAGGTCGACGAGTCGAACCTGCAGCGCCAGATCATCCACAGCCAGGCCGACATCGGCCGCTCCAAGGCGGCGTCCGCCCGCGACTCCGTCCTCGGCATCAACCCGTACGTGAACGTGATCCTTCACGAAGAGCGGCTCGAGGCCGAGAACGTGATGGACATCTTCAGCCAGTACGACCTGATCGTCGACGGCACGGACAACTTCGCGACCCGCTACCTGGTCAACGACGCGTGCGTGCTGCTGAACAAGCCGTACGTGTGGGGCTCGATCTACCGCTTCGACGGCCAGGCCTCCGTGTTCTGGTCCGAGCACGGCCCCTGCTACCGCTGCCTCTACCCGGAGCCCCCGCCGCCGGGCATGGTCCCCTCCTGCGCCGAGGGCGGCGTGCTGGGCGTGCTGTGCGCGTCCATCGGCTCCATCCAGGTCACCGAGGCGATCAAGGTCCTCACCGGCACCGGTGAGCCGCTGGTCGGCCGTCTGATGATCTACGACGCCCTGGAGATGCAGTACCGCCAGGTCAAGGTCCGCAAGGACCCCGACTGCGCGGTCTGCGGCGAGAACCCGACCGTCACCGAGCTCATCGACTACGAGGCCTTCTGCGGCGTCGTTTCCGAAGAGGCCCAGGCGGCGGCCGCCGGCGCGACGATCACTCCCAAGCAGCTCAAGGAGTGGATCGACGACGGCGAGAACATCGAGATCATCGACGTCCGCGAGCCGAACGAGTACGAGATCGTCTCCATCCCGGGCGCCAGGCTGATCCCGAAGAACGAGTTCCTCCTCGGCACCGCCCTGGAGGGCCTGCCGCAGGACAAGAAGATCGTCCTGCACTGCAAGACGGGTGTCCGCAGCGCGGAGGTCCTCGCGGTGCTGAAGTCCGCGGGCTTCGCGGACGCCGTGCACGTCGGCGGCGGCGTGATCGGCTGGGTCAACCAGATCGAGCCGAGCAAGCCGATCTACTGACCCGGCCGCACGCTCTGCCCACCGGTCTTCCCGGTCGGATCGGCGGGGGTTTCGCGTACCACGAGTGCGCGAAGCCCCCGCCGCCGTCATGAGCAGACCGTGCCGTCCTTCGGCACCGTCCCCTTCACCAGGTACGCGTTCACCGCCGAGTCGACGCAGCTGCTCCCGCTCCCGTACGCGCCGTGCCCCTCGCCCTTCCAGGTGAGCAGTACCCCGACGCCCTGGCCCAGCTCGTCCGCCATCTTCCGCGCGCCCTCGTACGGCGTCGCCGGGTCGCCGGTGTTGCCGACCAGCAGGATCGGCGCCGCGCCGGCCGCGCTCACCTCCGGGGTGTCGTACTGCCCGGCCACCGGCCAGTCGTGGCACCAACCGGCCGTGTCCCAGCCGAGGAAGTCCCCGAACACGGGCGAGATCCTCTCGAACTCCGGCAGCAGCTTCTTCGTCTCCTCGGCGGTCGGCCGCTGCTTGTCGTCCAAGCACGATATGACCCGTTGCGAGTGGGTGGTCGTGCCGTAGTGCCCCGAAGTGTCCCGCTCGTTGTAGCCGTCGGCGAGCGTCAGCAGCTCGGAGCCGTCCCCGGCCTCGGCCGCCTTCAGAGCGCTGGTCAGGCTCGGCCAGCCCGACTTGCTGTACAGCGGCAGGACGATGCCGGTGACCGCGAGTGTCTGTGTCAGCTTGCGCCCGTCCGACGTGGGCAGCGGCTTGGCGTCAATCCCGTCGAGCAGGTCGGCGATCTTCTTGCTGCCCTTCGCGGGGTCCTGGCCCGTCGACTTGAGGTAGTCGTTCAGCGCCCGCTGGAAGCCGCGTGCCTGGTTCTGCGCGTGGCCCACCGCGTCGGCGCTCGGGTCGACGACCGCGTCGAGGATCAGCCGTCCCACGTTCTTCGGGAACAAGTGGGCGTACACGCCGCCCAGTTCGGTGCCGTAGGAGATGCCGAAGTAGTGCATCCTCGCGTCGCCGAGGACCTGGCGCATCAGGTCCATGTCGCGGGCGGTGTCGGTCGTCGACACATGGGCCATCAGTTCGCCCGCGGCCTTCTGACAGCCCTTGCCGAAGTCGGTGGCGTCCTGGAAGTAGGCCTGTTCCTCGGCCGGGGTGTCCGGGGTGGAGTCGAGGGACTCGGCGGTCTGGATGTCCTTGTCGCTGCGGCAGCGGACGCCCTCGCTGGCGCCGACGCCGCGCGGGTCCCAGCTCACCAGGTCGTAGTGGTCGCGGAGCGAGGAGAACGCGGAGCCGTAGGAGGGGAGCGTCGATACGCCCGAGCCGCCGGGGCCGCCGAAGTTGAACAGCAGCGAGCCGGTCCGATCGCCTCCGCCGGCGCGGGACTTGGCACGCACCAGGGCGAGGCCGATGGTGTTGCCATCCGGCTTCGACCAGTCCAGCGGCACCTTCAGGGTCGCGCACTGCCAGTCGCTGTCCGGTGCGGCGGAGTCCTTGGTGGCCTTGCAGCGTCCCCAGTCGAGCTTCTGCCCGGTCAGGGCGGCGGGCGGGGCCGCCGCCGTGGCCGTTGCCCCGGAGGCGGCGGCCGAGGGGCGGGCGCCGGCCGAGCCGCCCTTACCGTCCTCGCCGCCGTCCGACGTGCCGCTGCTGCAGCCTGCCCCCAGCAGCGCGGCGGCCGCCCCCAGCGCCGCCCACCGTACAAATCGCGCCATGTGCATGTCCCCCCTCGCAGGCCGCCCGCACTCAGCGGCGGACGGCTGTCAGGCCATATTAGGCGGAGTCAAGCCTGACCGTCTGAGCCTGTGGATAACCTTTTGACCTGCTGGTTTTCCGGAAAGTGGGAGAGGTCGGAGGCTTGAGGTCAGGAGCAGACAGTTCCCGCGGCCGGCGTCTTGCCGTTCAGCAGATAGCCGTTCACCGCCGCCCGCACGCACTTGTTCTTGCTGTCGTACGCGCCGTGCCCCTGCCCCTTGTACGTCAGCTTGACCCCGACGCCCTTGCCCAGCGCTTCCACCATCTTCCGCGCCCCCTCGTACGGGGTCGCCGGGTCACCGGTGTTGCCCACGACGAGGATCGGCGCCGAGCCTGGCGCGCTCACGTCCGGATGGTCGGCCGCGCCCGGCACGGCCCAGTCGGTGCAGCCGACCATGCCCCAGGCCAGGAAGTCGCCGAACAGGCTGGAGGCGGCCCGGAACTCCGGCAGCTTCTTCTCCACGTAGGCGGTGGAGTAACGCGGCTTGTCGTCGGCGCAGTTGATGGAGACGTTGGCGGCCGTGATGTTGCTGTACTCGCCGTTCTCGCTGCGCCCGTTCATCAGGTCGGACAGCAGCAGCAGAATCCTGCCGTCCCCGGCGTAGGCCTGCTCCAGGCCCTCGGTGAGGTACTCCCAGAAGTCCTTGGAGTACAGGGCCTGCGCGATGCCGTTGGTCGCGGCGCTCTGGGTCAGTTCGCGCGGGAAGATACCCGGGATCGGCTTGCCGTCCAGGTCGTTGAGGAACCTGGCGATCCGGTCCTTCACGTCCTGCGCGGTGCCCCCGACGGGGCAGGCCGCCGCCTTGGACGTGCAGTCCTCGGCGAAGTTGTCGAGCGCGAGCTGGAATCCCCTGGCCTGCCCGAGCGAGCTCTGCTCGGACGTCTGCGTCGGGTCGACGACCGCGTCGAAGACGGCACGCCCCACGTTCTTCGGGAACAAGTGGGCGTACACGCCGCCCAGTTCGGTGCCGTAGGAGATGCCGAAGTAGTGCAGCTTCGCGTCGCCGAGGACTTGGCGCATCAGGTCCATGTCGCGGGCCGCGTCCGTGGTCCGCACATGCGGCAGCATCTTCTCGGAGTTCTTCTCGCAGGCCGCGTTGAAGTGCTTGGTGTTGTCCAGCAGCGCGGTGCGCTCGGCCGCGTCGTCGGGCGTGGCGTCCTGCTGGAAGTACACGTCGAGCTGCTGGTCGTTCTCGCACCGCACACCGGCGCTGCGGCCGACCCCGCGCGGGTCGAAGCTCACCAGGTCGTAGCGGGTGCGCAGGGCCGCGTATTCGTCGCCGAACGCGGGCAGGGTGGAGACGCCCGAGCCGCCGGGGCCGCCGAAGTTGAAGACCAGTGAGCCGATCCGCCCGCTCGCGTCGCCGCTCGCCCGGGCCCGGATCAGCGCGATGCCGATCGTGTCGCCCTTGGGGTCGGTCCAGTCCACGGGCGCCTTCATCGTGGCGCACTGCCACTGGTCGCCGTCCGGCAGCGGGGACGGGGCGCTGCCGCCGCCCTCGGCCGGAGAGGGCGCCGGGCAGTCCTGCCAGCTCAGCTTCTGCGCCGTCAGGTCCCCGTCCTGCGCCTCGTCGCCGCAGCCCGTCACCAGCGAGGACAGCAGAAGGGCGGTGGCGGTCACGGCGGAGGCACGTAGGCGGGACGGGTTCGGCATGATCCCATCGTGCGGTCGCCCGCGGGCACGCGCGCGGGGCGCGGGCCGTACGAGGTACGGGCGCTCACGCCCTGTTACAGGGCGCCCTTGCGGCTCAGGTGGTTGAAGGCCAGCCAGCCCGGCAGCACGGGCAGCCACAGCGTCAGCAGGCGGAACAGCAGCACCGCGGGAGCCGCTACCTCCTTGGGCAGTCCCACCGCGATCAGACCGACCGTCAGGGTCGCCTCGACGGCTCCGACTCCGCCCGGCGTCGGGGCGGCCGAGCCGAGTGCGTTGCCGGCGAGGAAGACGACGGCGACGCTGGCGATGCTGAGCGAGGTCGACTCGTCGCCGAACGCGCGGATCGACGCGTCCAGGCACATCACGAAGCAGGCGGTGAGCAGGAGCATGCCGCCGATGCCGGTGACCAGCTTCTGCGGCCGCTGCAGCACGTCCAGCATGCGCGGCACGACGCCCGCGAACAGCGACCTCACGCGCGTGACGACGAACTTCCGCAGGAACGGCACCGACGTCACCACGAGCACGAGCACCGCCACCGTGAGCAGACCCGCGATGACCGTGCGGGACGGCGACAGTGACGGCGTCTTCTCGGTGCCGGTGAGGTAGCCGAACGACAGCAGCATCAGGATGTGGCAGCCGAGCCCGAACAGCTGCGAGGCACCGACGCTGGCCACCGCGAGGCCGGGCCGCACCCCGGCGCGCTGCAGGAAGCGCGTGTTGAGGGCGACCCCGCCGACCGCGGCCGGGGCCACGATCTTCACGAACGACCCGGCGACCTGCGCGGCCACGGTCCGCGGGAACGGCACCCGCTCCGGCACGAACCCCAGCAGGCTCATCGCCGCGGCGACGTAGCTCAGCGCCGAGAAGAACACGGCCGCGGCGACCCAGCCCCACTCGGCGTTGGCGACGAGCGGACCGAACTCGATGTGGGTGAGCTGCGTCAGCAGGAAGTACGCACCGATGGCTCCGGCGATGAAGCTCATCAGGGTGCGCGGCCGTACCCGCTCCAGGCGGGCCGGCTCCACCGGTGCCTGGGGCCGGATCAGCAGCACCTGGTGCCGGATCTGCGTCAGCAGGTCCTCCTCGCGTGCCCCCTCCAGCGCCTCGTCGATGGCCCGCTTCTCGGCCCGCGCCTCCGCGCGGACGGCCTTCTTGTCGGGTCTCTCCGGGGCGACGGTCTCGATGTCGTCGCCGGTTGCCTCCAGGCGGGCCTGCTTGGCCTGCTGAGAGGCCTCCAGGACCGCCTCGCGTTCGCGCTGCGCACGCTCGCGTGCCAGTCGGCGCAGCGTCGCGCGCGTGGAGCGGGTCAGTGCGATGGGCTGGAGCATCGGCAGACAGTCCGCGACCGCGTCCGGTCCGAGCACGCCCACCGCGGAGGCCACCGCCCGTTCCGCGCCCACCCGCAGGCCGAGCGTCGTCACCAACTGGGCGACGTCCATCCGCAGCAGCAGATCGCCGGCCGCGATCTCGCCGCCGCGCAGATCGGTGAGGATCACCGTGCCGGAACGATCCACCAGTATCGCGTCACCCGCGAGCCGACGGTGCGCGATGCGCCGCGACTGCAAGGACCGCACCTGGCGCCAGGTGTTGCGCAGCAGGTCGTCGGTGATCTCCTCGTCCGCCAGCGAGTCGAGCGTGCGGCCGCCGGTGTGCTCGTAGACGAGTATCACCGCGTCGGGGCCGAGTTCGGAGGTCGCGATCAGCTTCGGCGCGTTGGCGCCGGCCGCGATGGCCGCGTAGGCGAGCAGCGCCTCCTGCTCCAGCGCCTGGCGCAGCGACTGCAGGCTGCTGCGGGTGGCGAAGCCGCGCAGGGTCAGATTGCGCCATGCCCGGTAGAAGAACCCCTGGGCCTGCTGTTCCCGGTCGACGACCGTGACGTCCAGCGGCGGACCGTCCTCCAGGGTGACGAAATAGCGTCGGCCGCGGTCGCCCTCCGCCGCGTCCGGGCTGTCCTCGCGGGCCGCGCTCACCGGGCGGAAGCCGACGTGGCGCAGGCCCGCCATCAGCGTCCGCCCTGTGGGGCGCACGTTCGGCGAGCCGACCGCGTACAGCGTGCCGTAGGCCACCGTCCAGCCGATCAGCACGGTGAGGATGATCGAGAACGGTGTCGTGTAGCCGGTGACGAGCATCGAGAAGGCGTCGAGGAGCAGCACGATCCACAGCACCGAGCGCCAGCGCGGCCGACGGGACATGCCGACGGCCGTCATGTACGCGATGACGGGCGCGAGGTAGCCGTGCACCGGGTCGGTGAGGGCGTGGATGTCGCCGGGGGAGGGCTGGGTGAGGGCCTCCTGGATCGAGTCCGGCGCGGCCTTCGCGACCCATAGGTCGGTGGCGAGGGTCACACCGTGGGCGAGGACCGCGGCGAGCACACCGTCGGCGATGCGCAGCCCGTCCCGTTTGATCAGCCGTTCGATCGCGAACGCGACCGGCACCAGCAGGATCGCGATGCTGGACGCCAGACCGGCGATCTTGATGAGGAGATCGGGGGCCTGCCCGGTGCCCTTGTTGATGTCCTGTTCGAGCCCAGAGGTCGTTCCGTGTGCGAACGCGGCGATGGCCAGGAGCAGGATGACGGCGAGCACGCCGACCAGCAGCCGCATGAGGTCGGAAGGGCGGTGCACGCGCGCGGGGAGCAGCGGTTCGTCGCCCTCGACCTCGTCGATGTGCACCTCTTCCGGTGTCTGTTCTTCCCGTGCTTCCCGGCCCTGCGGTTGTTCGGCGATGCCAGGGCGCGACGCGGCCTCGGAGGCGTCCTCCGCGCCCTCAGGCTGCACACCCTGCTGCTTCATCGTCTCTTCTTGATCTCGTATCACCGGTCACCGCTCGCACGATGGTGGCATGCCCCACCGACACACGGGGGCATCAGGGTGCAAATGCGGGGGCGCACAGTCTGCCCGAAGCGCCGCCCGGGGGCGAGGGTCACCCGGGGTCGCGGGCTCGTCGCATTGTCGGTGGGGTGGGGCAGGATGGGGCGGATGAGCGAGCAGAGCCTTCCGGACGACGCCCGCCCGGAGTACACGGACGCGCTGCCGGAGTACGCCGAGCGGGTCCTCGAGGTCACGGAGCTGATCCCGCCCGGGCGGGTCATGACGTACGGGGACGTCGCCGAATGGCTCGAGGAGGGCGGCCCCCGACAGGTCGGACGTGTGATGGCCCTCTACGGGGGCGCTGTCCCGTGGTGGCGTGTCGTGCGCGCGGACGGGGTGCTCCTGCCCGGGCACGAACTGCGGGCGCTGGACCACTACCGCGCCGAGGGCACGCCCCTGAAGCAGGCGAGCAGGGCCGCCGAGGGCCATGTGCCGCGCCTCGACATGAGGCGGGCGCGGTGGGACGGCGGCGAACGCACGGAAGGTCACACCTGACAGCTTCCGCCATCGGAGGCGCCTGAGGGGAGCCTTGGGCCCGTACGAGGGAAACCGGCGAAACCGGGCACGTCGGTGGCATGACGTACGTTCGAGGGGCGCGGGGCGCAGAAGGCGGCCCCCGGCCAACCAGCACACCCACCAGGACCGGCGAACCACGTGAGCTCCTCTTCCTCCACCAGGCGCCTGTCGCACCCCCAGGGGCGACAGGGGAACCGTGGCGCTTACCGACTGGTGCATACCCCGCCGGCCCGGGTGGGTCCCCCTTGTCTGGACGCCGCCCAGCGCTCCGTGGTTGACCACGGGTCCGGCCCGCTGCTCGTTCTCGCAGGTCCGGGCACCGGGAAGACGACCACGCTCGTCGAGTCCGTGGCGGCCCGGATCGCTCGTGGCGCAGATCCCGCGCGCGTGCTGGTCCTCACGTTCAGCCGCAAGGCGGCTGTCGAGCTGCGGGACCGGATGGCGCTTCGCATGGGCGCCGCCCGCGCGCCCCAGGCGACCACCTTCCACTCCTACTGCTACGCCCTGATCCGCGCCCACCAGGACGCGGACCTGTTCGTGGAACCCCTGCGGCTGCTGTCCGGCCCCGAGCAGGACGTGGCCGTCCGCGAGCTGCTCGCCGGACAGCTCGACCTGCAACGGCTCGGCCTCGCGCATGTGCGCTGGCCGGACGAACTGCGCGCCTGCCTCACCACCCGCGGCTTCGCCGACGAGGTCCGCGCGGTCATCGCCCGCAGCCGCGAACTGGGCCTCGACCCCGTGGCCCTGGACGCGTTCGCCCACCGCATCGGCCGCCCCGACTGGCGTGCCGCGGCCGCCTTCCTCGCCGAGTACCTCGACGTGCTCGACCTGCACGGCGTGATCGACTACGCGGAACTCGTGCACCGCGCGGTCCTCCTCGCCCACCGCCCCGAGGCCGCCGAGCGGCTCGCCGCCCAGTACGACGCCGTGTTCGTCGACGAGTACCAGGACACCGATCCCGCCCAGGTGCGCCTGCTGCACGCCCTGGCCGGCGGCGGCCGCACCCTGGTCGCCTTCGGCGACCCCGACCAGTCGATCTACACCTTCCGGGGCGCCGACGTGAACGGCATCCTGGACTTCCCGCAGGCCTTCCCCCGCCCCGACGGCCGTCCGGCTCCCGTCGAGGTCCTGCGCACCTCCTGCCGCTCAGGCGCGGCCCTGCTGGCCGCAACCCGGCTGCTGACCCGGCGGATGCCCCTGACCCGCCTGCCGGCCGAGAAGGTCCGCGCCCACCGTGAACTGGCCGCCGCACGCGATGGGGGCCGCGTCGAGGTCTACACGTACCCGACGCCCGGCACCGAGCTGGACAACGTCGCCGACATCCTGCGCCGAGCGCACCTGGAGGACGGCGTGCCCTGGGGCGAGATGGCCGTCCTGGTGCGCGCGGGCTCCCGCACGATCCCGACGGTCCGCCGCGCCCTCACCGCCGCGGGCGTCCCCCTCGACATCGACGGCGACGACCTCCCCCTGCGTCACGAACCGGCGGTGGCCCCCCTGCTGACGGCCCTGCGGGCGGTCGCGGAGGCGTCCGTACGGCCGCAGGAGGACTCCGACGACGTCCGGGCCGACGCTCCGTGCCTGCTGGACACCGAAACCGCCCTCACGCTCCTCACCTCACCCCTCGCCGGCATGGACGCCGCCGATCTGCGCCGACTCGGACGCGCCCTGCGCGAGGAGGAGCGCGCCGCGGGCAACCCGTTGCCGCCGCCCTCCGACGAACTGCTCGCACGCGCCCTGGCCGAGCCCGAGCGGCTGGTCGCCCACGACCCGACGTACGCGCGCGGCGCCCAGCGCCTGGGCGCGCTGCTGGCGACGGCCCGTGAGCGCCTCGCGCGCGGCGGCACGGCCGAGGAGGCCCTGTGGGACCTCTGGGACGGCACACCCTGGCCTGCGCGCCTGGAACGGGCGGCCCGGCGCGGCGGGGCGGCCGGCCGCAACGCCGACCGGGACCTGGACGCCGTGTGCGCACTGTTCGCCACCGCCGCGCGCGCGGAGGAGCGCACCGGCGGCCGGGGCGCCCTGAACTTCCTGGCCGAGATCGAGGCCGAGGACATCGCCGCCGACACCCTCACCCGGCGTGCCGTGCGCCCCGACGCCGTACGCCTGATGACCGCCCACCGCGCCAAGGGCCTGGAGTGGAGCCTGGTCGTCGTGGCAGGCGTCCAGGAGGGCCTGTGGCCGGACCTGCGGCGCCGCGGCTCCCTCCTGGAGGCCGACCGCATCGGCCGCGACGGACTCGCCGAGCCGCTCACCCCGGGCGCGCTGCTCGCCGAGGAACGCCGCCTGTTCTACGTCGCCGCCACACGCGCGCGGGAGCGGCTCGTCGTCACCGCCGTCAAGGCGCCCGCCGACGACGGCGACCAGCCCTCCCGTTTCCTGACCGAACTCGGCGTCGAACCCAAGGACGTCACGGGCCGTCCGCGCCGCCCCCTGTCGGTCGCCGCGCTGGTCGCCGAACTGCGTGCCACGACGGTCGACCCACGCGCCTCCGCCACCCTCAGGGAGGCCGCCGCCCGCCGCCTGGCCCGGCTGGCCGCGCTCGCCGACGAGGACGGCAGGCCCCTGGTGCCGTCCGCCCACCCCTACCGTTGGTGGGGCATGTTCGAGCCGACCGAGAGCAAGGTTCCGCTGCGCAACCGAGACCAGCCCGTCGTGCTGTCCGGCAGCGCCCTCGACCAGCTCGCCAACACCTGCGCCCTGCAGTGGTTCCTGGGCCGTGAGGTGAAGGCCGACGCCCCGGCCACCGCCGCCCAGGGCTTCGGCAACGTCGTGCACGTCCTCGCCGACGAGGTCGCCTCCGGGCACACCCCCGCCGACCTCGACGTCCTCATGGAGCGCCTCGACTCCGTGTGGAACGCCCTCGCCTTCGACGCTCCGTGGAAGTCCGCGCAGGAGAAGGCACACGCGCGTGCGGCACTCGAACGCTTCCTGAAGTGGCATGTGATGGACCGCACGGGCCGCACCCCGGTCGCCAGCGAGCACGACTTCGACGTCACCCTCGAAGCGGGCGACTACGAGGTCCGCATCCGCGGCCAGATGGACCGCGTCGAGGCGGACGGCGAGGGCCGCGCCTATGTCGTCGACTTCAAGACCGGCAAGCAGGCGCCGACCGCCCGCGAGGTGGAACGCCACCCCCAGCTCGCCGTGTACCAGCTCGCCGTCCGCGAAGGCGCCGTCGACGAGGCCTTCGACGGCGTACGGCCTGCACCGGGCGGCGCCGAACTCGTCCAGCTGCGCCAGGGCGCCGCCAAGCGCGACGGGGGCGAGCGCCTGCCCAAGGTGCAGGCGCAGGAAGCCCTTGAGGGCGCGGCGGGGGAGTGGGTCGGCGACCTGCTCGCCACGGCGGCAGGCAAGGTCCTCGACGAACGGTTCACGCCGACCGCCGGCCAGCAGTGCACCCACTGCGCGTTCCGTGCCTCGTGCAGCGCCCGGCCCGAGGGACGGCACGTCGTGGAGTGACCGCCGGGTCCTCGGCTGTCAGTGCCCGCGGTTAGCCTCTCCCCATGCCCGCCCGTATCAGCGATCCCGAGCAGCTCAAGGAGCTCCTCGGGATCCCCTTCACCCCGGAGCAGACGGCCTGCATCACCGCGCCGCCCGCCCCGCAGGTGATCGTGGCCGGCGCCGGATCGGGCAAGACGACGGTGATGGCCGCCCGCGTGGTGTGGCTGGTCGGCACCGGCCAGGTCGCCCCTGAGCAGGTCCTCGGCCTGACCTTCACCAACAAGGCCGCCGGAGAACTCGCCGAACGCGTCCGCAAGGCCCTGCTCAAGGCGGGCGTCACCGACCCCGACGTCATCGACCCCGACAACCCGCCCGGCGAGCCGGTGATCTCCACCTACCACGCCTTCGCGGGCCGTCTGCTGAGCGACCACGGCCTGCGCATCGGCCTGGAGCCCACCTCCCGCCTGCTCGCCGACGCCACCCGCTACCAGCTCGCCGCGCGCGTGCTGCGCGAAGCCCCCGGCCCCTACCCCTCGCTCACCCGCTCCTTCGCCGACCTGATCAGCGACCTCCTCGCGCTCGACGCCGAACTCGCCGAACACCTCGTCCGGCCCGAGGACCTGCGCGCGTGGGACGCCGGGCTGCTGCGCACCCTGGAGGGCGCCAAGCTCACCAACGCCGACCTGCGCAAGGTCCCCGAGACCGCCGCCGCGCGGCGCGAGCTGGCCGACCTGGTGCTGCGCTACCGGGCCGCCAAGCGCGAGCGCGACCTGCTCGACTTCGGCGACCAGATCGCCATGGCGGCCCGGCTCGGCCAGGTCCCCGAAGTGGGCCCGATCCTGCGCGACGAGTTCCGCGTCGTCCTCCTCGACGAGTACCAGGACACCTCCGTCGCCCAGCGCATCCTCCTGGCCGGCCTGTTCGGCGGCGGCACCGGCCATCCCGTGACGGCCGTCGGCGACCCCTGCCAGGCCATCTACGGCTGGCGCGGCGCCTCCGTGGCCAACCTCGACGACTTCCCCGAGCACTTCGCACACACCGACGGAAGCAGGGCGCGGCGCCACTCGCTCAGCGAGAACCGCCGCAGCGGCGGCCGCCTCCTGGACCTCGCCAACGGCATGGCCGAGCCGCTGCGCGCCCTGCACGCGGGCGTGGAGGCGCTGCGCCCGGCCCCCGGCGCCGAACGCGACGGAGTGGTCCGCTGTGCCCTCCTGGCCACCCACGCCGAGGAGATGGACTGGATCGCCGACTCCGTCGCCCATCTCGTGCGCACGGGCACGCCGCCCGGTGAGATCGCCGTCCTGTGCCGCACGGCCACCGACTTCGCGCAGATCCAGGGCGCGCTGGTGGCCCGGGACGTCCCCGTCGAGGTCGTGGGCCTGTCCGGGCTGCTGCACCTGCCCGAGGTCGCCGACCTCGTCGCCGTCTGCGAGGTGCTGCAGGATCCCGGCGCCAACGCCTCCCTGGTGCGGCTGCTGACCGGCCCGCGCTGGCGCATCGGCCCCCGCGACCTCGCCCTCCTGGGCCGACGGGCCCGACTGCTCGTCAGCCACGCGCGCGGCGACGGCGACGACGACCCGGACCGCCGCCTCGCCGAGGCCGTCGAGGGAGTCGACCCGTCCGAGGTGATATCGCTCGCGGACGCCCTCGACACGTTCCTGGAGTCGCCCCTATACGGCGCGGACGGAGCGGGGGAGGACGACGGACTGCCCTTCTCGCCGGACGCGCGCGTGCGGTTCGCCCGGCTCGCCACCGAACTGCGCGACCTGCGCCGCTCCCTGGCCGACCCCCTGATGGACGTCCTGCACCGCGTCCTCGCCGTCACCGGCCTCGAGGTCGAACTGTCGGCGTCCCCACACGCCCTGGCAGCCCGCCGCCGCGAGACCCTGTCCAACTTCCTCGACATCGCCGCCTCCTTCGCCGCAGGCGAGAACGAGGCGAGCCTGCTCGCCTTCCTCGGCTTCCTGCGCACCGCCGCCCAGTACGAGAAGGGCCTCGACAACGCCCTCCCCGGCGGCGAGAACACCGTCAAGGTGCTCACCGCGCACAAGTCCAAGGGCCTGGAGTGGGACGTCGTCGCCGTACCCGGCCTGGTCAGCGGCACCTTCCCCAGCGGCCAGGGCCGAGAGAAGTGGACCGCGCAGGCCAAGGTGTTGCCGCACGAACTGCGCGGCGACGCCGACACGCTCCCCGACCTCGACTCCTGGGACGCACGGGGCATGAAGGCCTTCCACGAGGCCATGAAGGACCACCAGCACACCGAGGAACTCCGCCTCGGCTACGTCACCTTCACCCGCCCCCGCTCCCTGCTGCTCGGCTCCGGCCACTGGTGGGGCTCCACCCAGAAGAAACCCCGCGGCCCCTCCGACTTCCTCCAGGCCCTCCACGACCACTGCGCGGCCGGACACGGCGAGATCGAGGCCTGGGCGGACGAGCCGGAGGAGGACGAGGAGAATCCCACCCTGCACCGCGCGAGCGCCGACCAGGTCTGGCCGCTCCCCCTGGACGACACCGCCCTGGCCCGCCGTCGCGCCGCCGCCGAGACCGTCCTCGCCCACCTGCACGACCTCGCCTCGCCCGGCGACGGCCCCACCGCCACCCACGATCCCGACACCTACGACGACCCGGACTGGCCCGCACCACCCGGCGAGGACGAGCTCGCCCACGGCGACGAGCCGCCCTACGACGAGGCCGCTCCCTTCGAGGACGACGCCTTCGAGGACGACCCCGGCGACTGGGACGAGTGGACCGCAGACCGCCCCGCCGTCCCGCACCAGGCCACGGCCCCGAAACCCCCCGTCGCGCGCCCCCGCGCCGCCCACCCGCGCCGGAGCTCCCTCACCCCCGAGGAAGCCCGCACCGTCGGCTCCTGGGACCGCGACCTCGACGCGCTGGCAGGCGAGCTTCTGCGCGCCCGCCGGAGCGTCACGGACGTCCGCCTGCCGACGACCCTGACCGCCTCGCAGGTGCTGCGTCTGGCCGCCGACCCGGACGGTCTCGCGCAGGAACTCGCGCGCCCCATGCCGCGCCCCCCGCAACCGGCCGCGCGCCGGGGCACCCGGTTCCACGCTTGGGTGGAGGCCCGCTTCGAGGCGTTGACGCTCCCCCTGCTGGAACCGGACGAGCTGCCCGGCGGCGACGCCGAGACCACCGACGCCGAGATCGCCGACGAACGGGACCTGGAAGCCCTCAAGGAAGCGTTCGAACGCACCGAGTACGCCCACCGCACGCCCTACCGCGTCGAGACCCCCTTCCAGCTCGCCCTCGCCGGCCGCGTCGTGAGGGGCCGTATCGACGCCGTCTACAAGGAGGGCGACGGCGACGCGGCGACGTACGACATCGTCGACTGGAAGACGCACCGAGCCCGCACCGCCGACCCTCTCCAGCTCGCCCTCTACCGGCTCGCCTGGGCCGAGCAGCAGGGGGTGCCCGTGGAATCCGTCACAGCGGCGTTCCTGTACGTGCGCACCGGTGACGTCGTACGACCGGAGGGTCTGCCCGATCGTGCCGCGTTGGAGCGCCTGTTGACGGGGGAAGAGGGCGCCGGCGGCGACCCCGGGGGACCGGTCGGGCAGGTAAACCCTGCGCAAGGGCCCGGCGAGGATGTCGGTGCGGGCCGATAGGCTCGTGACCATGAGCCATCCCGTTGACAGTGCCGTCAGCGCCGTACGCACGTACATCGAGCAGCACCGCGCCGCCTTCCTCGACGACCTCGCCGAGTGGCTGCGCATCCCGTCGGTGTCGGCGCAGCCCGACCACGCGCCCGACGTACGGCGCAGCGCGGACTGGCTCGCCGCCAAGCTCAAGGAGACCGGCTTCCCGACCGTCGAGGTCTGGCAGACGCCGGGCGCCCCGACCGTCTACGCCGAGTGGCCCTCCGGCGATCCGCAGGCCCCCACCGTCCTGGTCTACGGCCACCACGACGTGCAGCCCGCCGCCCGCGAGGACGGCTGGGACACCGACCCCTTCGAGCCCGTCGTCCGCGAGAACCGCCTCCACGCGCGCGGGGCGGCTGACGACAAGGGCCAGGTCTTCTTCCACACCCTGGGCGTGCGCGCCCACCTCGCCGCCACCGGCCGGACCGCCCCGGCCGTCCACCTCAAGCTGCTGATCGAGGGCGAGGAGGAGTCCAGCTCCCCGAACTTCCGAGCGCTCATCGAGGAGCGGGCGGGACAGCTCGCGGCGGACGCCGTGATCGTCTCCGACACCGGCATGTGGTCCGAGGACACCCCCACGGTGTGCACGGGCATGCGCGGCCTCGCCGAGTGCGAGATCCGCCTCTTCGGCCCCGACCAGGACATCCACTCGGGCTCCTTCGGCGGCGCCGTGCCCAACCCGGCCACCGCGGCGGCTCGCCTTGTGGCCGCCCTGCACGACACACACACGCGCGTGGCCGTCCCCGGCTTCTACGACGGCATCGTCGAACTCACTGATCGCGAGCGCGAGCTCTTCGCCGAGCTCCCCTTCGACGAGGACGAGTGGCTGCGCACCGCCAGGTCGCACGCCACCCACGGCGAGGCCGGACACACCACCCTGGAGCGCATCTGGGCCCGCCCCACCGCCGAGGTCAACGGCATCGGCGGCGGCTACCAGGGCCCCGGCAGCAAGACGATCATCCCGTCCTCGGCGTTCGTGAAGCTGTCGTTCCGGCTGGTCGCCGGCCAGGACCCCGACCACATCGAGAAGGCCGTCCGCGCCTGGGCCGAGGAGCAGGTGCCCGCCGGGATCCGCCACGAGATCGCGTTCAGCCCGGCCACGCGCCCGTGCCTGACCCCACTGGACCACCCGGCCCTTGAATCCGTGGTCCGCGCCATGGGCCGCGCCTTCGAAGGACCCGTCCGCTTCACCCGCGAGGGCGGCTCCGGACCCGCCGCCGACCTGCAGGAAGTCCTCGGCGCCCCGGTCCTCTTCCTCGGCGTCTCCGTGCCCTCGGACGGCTGGCACGCGCCGAACGAGAAGATCGAGCTGGACCTCCTCCTCAAGGGCGTCGAGACCACCGCGTACCTGTGGGGCGACCTCGCCGAGAGCTGGCGTCATGCGCCCTGACGCCCGCGCTCGGTCCGGAGGGGACACGCGCGCGGGGCACACTGGACGGACCGGCCCGCACCGCGAGACCTCACCGCCACCGGTCGTCCCCTGCCGTACGTCCCGCTGAACCGCCCGCCGAAACAACCGTTCCACCGGGGGAGTTGGAAGTACCCGTGACCACTTGGACCGACCAGAACGCCGATCGACCCGTTTCGCTCACCGCGCCCAGCGGCATCGACCGGGCCGCCCACCACCGGCTCGACGAGGCCTGGCTCGCCGCGGCGTGGAGCCACCCCACCACGCGTTGCTTCGTCGTCTCGGGCGGCCAGGTCCTCATCGACGAGACGCCCGACGGCCGCACCGAACTCGTCATGACCCCGTCGTTCGAGGCGCCCCTCACCGAGGCGCACCGCTACTTCCTGGGGACCGACGAGGAAGGCGTCAGCTACTTCGCCCTCCAGAAGGACGCCCTGCCCGGCCGCATTGACCAGTCCGCGCGCCCGGCCGGACTGCGCGAGGCCGGCCTGTTGCTGGCGCCGCGCGAAACGGGCCTGATGGTGCACGCGGTCGGCCTGGAGAACTGGCAGCGCACCCACCGCTTCTGCTCCCGCTGCGGCGAGCGCACCGTGATCGCCGCCGCCGGCCACATCCGTCGCTGCCCCGCCTGCGGCGCCGAGCACTACCCGCGCACCGACCCCGCGGTGATCATGGCCGTCACGGACGAGGAGGACCGCATCCTCCTCGGCCGCCAGGTCCACTGGCCCGAGGGCCGGTTCTCCACCCTCGCCGGCTTCGTGGAGCCCGGCGAGTCCATCGAGCAGTCCGTGCGCCGTGAGGTGTTCGAGGAGGCCGGCATCACCGTCGGCGAGGTCGAGTACATCGCCAGCCAGCCCTGGCCCTTCCCGTCCAGCCTCATGCTGGGCTTCATGGCCCGCGCCACCTCCACCGACATCAACGTCGACGGAGACGAGATCCACGAGGCCCGCTGGTTCTCCCGTGACGAGCTCGGCGTCGCCTTCGAGTCCGGCGAGGTGCTGCCCCCGTACGGCATCTCCATCGCGGCCCGGCTGATCGAGCTCTGGTACGGCAAGCCGCTGCCGACCCGCAGTTTCATCTGAGAACGACGTAGAGGTGGCCGTCCCGGCCCGGGGACGGCCACCCCCGGGTGCCCGCGGCGCTCCTACTGCGGTCGCATCAGGTGCAAGTCCTCACCCCATGCGTCCAGTACAGCGCCGTGCCCGGCTCTCCGGGCCACTGCCTCGACCTGGGCGAAGAGATGACGCTGTGTGGACACGTCGCCCGTTCCCGAGACGCGGTCCACGGCGTCGAGCAGCATGCCGGTGTCCCAGCCGGGCAGGGGGAATCGGGCGAGCTCCCATTCCAGGTACTTGTTGTAGGGGCGGGGGCGGCGGTCGAGAGCGAAGAGCGACTCCAGCAGAAACCGGACGCTGTCGGCGGCGTCCAGACGGGCCGCGAGCGCCTGCCCGTCACGGTCGTTCTTGACCGAGCGGTAGAGGGAGTTGGCGTAGGCGTCGAGCCATCCGCCCGCCTCCTCGAAGGCTTCATCGGCGTCGAGCCGTGCCTTGCCGGCCAGGATCTCGGCGATGCCTCCGTCGAGCCGGTCGAGCACGATCCGGGCGCGGGCGAGGGCGTACCGCTCGAAGCCGGGCATTCCGGCGGCGCGGAACTCGTCGAGGGAGAGGACGACGAGGTCGAGTTGCGGGGTGCGGTGCCCCGTGAACCGGGTGAGGGCCGTCGTCGCACCATCGGCGAGGACGACGTACAGGTCGTGGTCGGAGTGCTCGGTGAGCATGCCCTCGTGGGCCCGGGAACCCTTGAGGACAAGGCCGACGACAGCTGGATCGGCGGCGGCGAGTTCGACGAACGCCTCGTAGGCGAGGGGCTGCTGAGCAGTCATTGCGTGATCTCCGGTGGAGTGATGACGGGCATGCCGACCGGGCGGCCCCGAAGTCATCGGGGACACCCGCACCGTCTGCGGCAGCGCTCGGCCGCCGCCCGGAAGATCAACGCACGTGCGGACTCTACCGCCGGGCCGGCCGAGAGGTCTCGCGTTCGGCCGCCTCCGGTACGCACGTACGCCCAGGGAGCATGAAACCCCCGACCAGCACCAAGGCCGGTCAGGGGTTTCGCGTCGAAAGGGTCAGGCGCCGAGTGCCTGCTTCACCTGGGCAAGGCTCGGGTTGGTCATCACGACCTCGGCCCCACCGTTGGCGGGAACCACCTGCACTGTCGGCACCGTCTGGTTTCCGCCATTCGCCTTCTCCACGAACGCCGCGGACGCCGGGTCGTGCTCGATGTTGATCTCGGTGTATCCGATGCCCTCGCGGTCGAGCTGCTTCTTCAGCCGCTGGCAGTAGCCGCACCACGTGGTGCTGTACATCGTCACAGTGCCCAGCATGTCTCTTGTGCTCCTTCGGCGGGTCGGGGGTACAGGCGGTCGCAGAGGAGAGAACGTACGCCGAAGAGCCACCATTCCCGAGAGGCGCTGTGCGGCGCGAAGGCCGAAGGTGACGCTCGCCGCATTAGTACGACTGCGAGGCCCCGCCTGTGGACAACCGGCCCGCCCGTCTCCGCCGACCTGGCAGCATGGCCATGTGACAGCAGCAACGCACTCCCCCCTTTTCCCGCAGGTACCGGACTCGGCCGACGCGGTGCTCGAAGGGCTCGACCCCGAGCAGCGCGAGGTGGCGACCGCCCTGCGCGGCCCGGTGTGCGTGCTGGCAGGAGCCGGCACGGGCAAGACGCGGGCCATCACGCACCGCATCGCCTACGGGGTGCGGGCCGGCATGCTGCACCCCTCCAGTGTGCTCGCCGTCACCTTCACCAACCGGGCCGCCGGGGAGATGCGCGGCCGGCTCCGCCAACTCGGCGCCCAGGGCGTCCAGGCCCGCACCTTCCACTCCGCGGCCCTGCGCCAGCTGCAGTACTTCTGGCCGAAAGCGATCGGTGGCTCCCTGCCCCGACTCATCGACCGGAAGATCCAACTCGTCGCCGACGCGGCCGCCGCCTGCCGCATCCGTCTCGACCGGGGTGAGCTGCGGGACGCCACCGCGGAGATCGAGTGGTCCAAGGTCACCCAGACCGTCCCCGCCGACTACGCCCTGGCCGCCGCCAAGGCGGGCCGCGCGATCCCCCGGGACCCCGCCGAGATCGCCCAGCTCTACGCCGCCTACGAGAACCTCAAGCGGGAGCGCGCCGTCATCGACTTCGAGGACGTCCTGCTGCTGACCGTCGCCGTCCTCCAGGACCGGCACGACATCGCCGAACAGGTCCGCGCCCAGTACCAGCACTTCGTGGTCGACGAGTACCAGGACGTCAGCCCCCTCCAGCAGCGCCTGTTGGAGCTGTGGCTCGGAGATCGGGACGACCTGTGCGTGGTCGGCGACGCCAGCCAGACGATCTACTCCTTCACCGGCGCCACCCCCGACCACCTCCTCGACTTCCGCACCCGCCACCCCGGCGCCACGGTCGTCAAGCTCGTCCGCGACTACCGCTCCACCCCCCAGGTCGTCCACCTGGCCAACGGCCTGCTCTCCCAGGCCAGGGGCCGCGCCGCCGACCACCGCCTGGAGCTGGTCTCCCAGCGCGACCCGGGACCCGACCCCGGCTACACCGAGTACTCCGACGAGCCCGCCGAGGCCGAGGGCGCGGCCCGCCGCATCCGCGAGCTCCTCGACGCCGGTGTCCCGGCCGCCGAGATCGCCATCCTGTTCCGCACCAACGCGCAGTCGGAGACCTACGAACAGGCCCTGGCCGACCTCGGCATCCCCTACCAGCTGCGCGGTGCCGAGCGTTTCTTCGACCGCCCGGAGGTGCGCAAGGCCGGTGTCGCCCTGCGCGGCGCGGCCCGCTTCGGCGGCAACGACACCCTCCTCGAAGACGCCGTCGACCTGCCCTCCCAGGTGCGGGCCGTCCTCTCGGGCGAGGGCTGGACGTCCCAGCCGCCGGCCGGTTCCGGAGCCGTCAGAGAACGCTGGGAGTCACTGGCCGCGCTGGTCAACCTGGCCCATGACTTCTGCGCCGCCCAGCCCGGCGCCACGCTCGCCGACTTGGTCGCCGAGCTCGACGAACGGGCCGGCGCCCAGCACGCCCCGACCGTCCAGGGCGTCACCCTGGCCTCGCTGCACTCGGCCAAGGGCCTGGAGTGGGACGTCGTGTTCCTGGTCGGCGTCGCCGAGGGCATGATGCCGATCACCTACGCCAGAACCGACGAGCAGATCGAGGAGGAGCGCCGGCTCCTCTACGTCGGGGTCACCCGCGCCCGCGAGCGCCTGCACGTCTCCTGGGCGCTGTCCCGCTCACCCGGCGGCCGCCCGAGCCGCCGCCCCAGCCGCTTCCTCGACGGCCTGCGCCCCGGTTCGGGCGTCGCCGTCGGCCGCGTCGGCGCCGGTGGCGCCGGAGGAATCGAGCGCGGCTTCACCGGGACCGCCGTGGGTGCCCCCGTCGTGCCGCGCCGGACCCAGCGCACCCCCGCCCGCTGCCGGGTCTGCGGACGCACCCTGACCGACGCCGGCGAGATGAAGCTGATGCGCTGCGAGGACTGCCCGTCCGACATGGACGAGGGGCTCTACGAACGGCTTCGGGACTGGCGCGCGGCCCAGGCGCAGCGCGGCGGCCAGCCGGCGTTCTGCGTCTTCACCGACAAGACGCTGATGGCGATCGCCGAGGCCGTCCCCGACGAGGAGGGCGAGCTCGCGCGGATTCCGGGAGTCGGCATACGCAAGCTCAACCGCTACGGAGCCGACGTCCTGGCCATCTGCGCAGGCCAAGACGTCGGAGGAGACGAAGACAGCGGCTGAGGAACAGCGCATGGGGGACGGATGGAGGGAGGACGGGGAACTGATCCGAACTCGTCGGAAAAATAGTTTGCGCATGCCCCGGCAATCCCCATAGGTTCTAAGCCACGGGGACGGCGGCCTTCTCGAAGGCCCTGATTCCGTGCTGTACTTGCATATCCGTCGGACTGGGTTCACCCCGGTCCCCCGAGACGCCGAGAGGAGGCGATTCCAGTGATCATCACCAACAGCAGCTCCACCGCCAAACTGAACGATCGCTCTGTCGTCTCCACGTGCATGCTCGGCACCTCGGTCCTGGGCACCGGTCTGTCCGGCATTCGTGCCGACCGGCTGGCGTCCTCCTCCGTTGCCCCCGCGGGTCTTCCCGTCCGCGAGCGCAATGAGCGACCGACCAAGGCACTGGAAGCAGTAGGGGCACAGGCGCACGCCTATGCCTTTGCGGCAGCCGGTGCCGGATCCCGGAAGCAGACGACGCAGCACCACCTGATGTGGGCCTTCCGTGGGCCAGAACCCTGGAGTGATCCAGCCTGATCGACAATCAGGCCGGCGCCTTCAGGGCCGCGGAACCCCACCCGGGATCCGCGGCCCTTCTGTTTGTCCTCCCACGGGGACGACGGAGCGAAGGGGCCTCGGGACAAGAAGAGAACCCGGTACCAGCCGCCACTCGGCCCCACAGGGCCGGACCGACCAGACGAGGAAGACGAACCGTGCAACTCGAAGCGCACGCCCCGTCCGTACCGCCTTCCGAAACGATCCCCCCGCCCGGCCTCACGGAGGACTCCACCTTGACCCCGCTCACGGCGCTCACCGCGCTCGACGACGCCATCGAGAACCTCGGCGTACCCGTCCCCTGCCGCTCCTACGACCCGGAGGTCTTCTTCGCCGAGTCGCCGGCAGACGTCGAGTACGCCAAGTCCCTCTGCCGCACTTGCCCGCTGATCGAGGCCTGCCTCGCCGGCGCCAAGGAGCGGCGCGAGCCCTGGGGCGTCTGGGGTGGCGAGCTGTTCGTCCAGGGTGTCGTCGTCGCCCGGAAGCGGCCGCGTGGTCGCCCGCGCAAGAACCCGGTCACGGCATGAACACCACAGGAACGATCGACCGCCCCCTCACGCAAGACCCCAAGAAGCAGGCCCCGATGAAGCCGTTCACCAGCGAGCCCGCAGGCTCCGCGACCGAAGACATCAGCACCACCGGCGCGTACGACTCGCGTCAGAACAGGACCCGCGAGATGCAACTCATCCCAGAAGCCCTGGCTCGTGCGCATATGCACGACCGACTGCACGAGGCCGAGCGGGAACGCCGGGCCCTGCGCCTGGCGACCGCTCGCCGGATGCAGGCTCGGGCCGAGCGCGCCTCGCTGCGCGCCCGCCGGGCGCTCGCCATGGCCGTGATGCAGTAACCACGCACACCTGAAGCGGTGGCCTTCCCACAGAGGGAGGCGAAGCTCACCCCGCGGGGGTCGGTCCGTCCGAACGGACCGACCCCCGCGGTGCGTTGTACGGCCGATCCGCCGCCGCAGCGCTATCGTCCCGAAGGTGACGAGTCTTCCCGGAGACAGTGACCGAGGCGGTTCCCCGACGGAACCCCGCCCTCTTGTGTGCGCCCGCTGCGGCACCCGGGCGGAGCAGCCGCCGCCCGTCCCGTGGACCTGCTCCGTGGAGAACGGCGCCCGCCGCTACTTCTGCGAGGCCTGCGCCCGCGAGAACCTCAGGGCGATCGAAGGACGACTGGACTCCGCCTGGTGGTGAGGTGCGTCACAGACGGGTGCCTCAGGCCTCCGCCACCGACCCCTCCGCATCCAAGGCTTCCAGTGCTTCCAGGACCTCCTCCGCAAGGAACCCGGGCAGCCACTCCTCCAGCTCCTCGCGCAGCCGCACCGTGGCGCCGAGTTGGCACAGCACACCGATCGTGCTGAGCGTCACCCGATGTATCAGCAGGTAGGCCGGCGGGAGGTTGAGCTGCTTGCCCAGCTGGTGGGCGGGGGAGCGGGGGTCGGCGATCCGGGCCGCCTGGCTGCGCATCCAGCCGCGGGTGAACGTGAACTCCTCCACTCCGGCCGGCTCGATGATCGGCAGCAGGTAGTCGAGGACCGCGTCGGGATCCAGCTCGATGGATTCCTTGACGAAACCCTCCGTGCGGAGGAGTTCGTAGACCTCCTCCGCCGCACCGTCCAAGGTCATGCGCAGGGACCGGCCGATGGGATCCGGCAGGCCGCCGGGGAGCCGGTCCACGGTTCCGAAGTCCAGGACGCCCAGCCGCCAGTCGTCCTCGCCGTCCGGTCCGCCGGGCAGAAGGCGGAAGTTGCCGGGGTGCGGGTCGGCGTGCAGCAGACCGGTGCGGGCCGGACCGGAGAACAGGAAACGGGACAGCAGCTGGCCGGCACGGTTGCGCTGCTCAGGAGTGCCGTCGGCGATCACCTCGGACATGGGCACGCCGTCGATCCACTCGGTGATCAGTACCTGGTCGCACTGGTGGACCACCGCCGGGACCACCACGTCGGGATCGTCGCAGAACTCCTCCGCATGGGCCTGCTGGGCCTGCGCCTCCAGGCTGTAGTCGAGTTCCTCGGAGACCCGGTCCCGGAGCTCGGAGATCAGCGGCTTGACGTCCATGCCCGGGATGAGGGGGCCCAACAGGCGGGCGAAGCGGCTGAGTTGGTTCAGGTCCGACAGCAGCGCCTCACCGGCCCCGGGGTACTGGACCTTGACCGCGACCTCCCGGCCGTCGTGCCACACCGCTCGATGCACCTGACCGATCGAGGCCGCGGCGGCCGGCTTGTCGTCGAACTCCAGGAACAGCTCGCGCCAGTCTGCTCCGAGCCGGTCCGTGAGCACGGAGTGCACCGTGCGGGTCGGCATCGGCGGCGCCGCGTCCTGGAGTTTGGTGAGGGCCGCGCGGTACGGGCCGGCGACCTCCTCGGGAAGCGCCGACTCGAAGACGGACAGGGCCTGCCCGAACTTCATCGCACCCCCTTTCAGCTCGCCCAGCACCTTGAAGAGCTGCTCGGCGGTGCGCTGCTGCAGCTCGCGGCCGACGATCTCCGCGGACTCGCCCACGATCCGCTTGCCCAGACCCCAGGTCGCCCGCCCGGCGAAGCCGAGCGGGAGCGCGGCGAGCTTGGCGGTTCGGGTAACCGCCTTCCGGGGAAGATCAGACATGCGCCCTCCAGGTCCCAGCCAGCCGCGCCGCGTCCGTCGTACGGCGTAACTCCGTCGATTGCCGTTGCTCTGCCATTGTCGCGTGCGATGCCTCGTCCTCGGAGGTGTGTTCCCGCTTACCTTTCTCCGCGGCCCCGCACGGACAGTCCAAGTGGGGCCATACCGGACGCGCGTGCCACTGGAGGGTGGGAACGAAGACCTCCCAGCGGGCGCCCGTGCTCGACGGGGTCCGGCCGTCGAGGAAGGTGAGCGCGTGGGCGGCCGCGAGCCCGGCCACGGTCATGGCCAGCGTCACATCACAGGCCCGCGCCGCGCGTTTCCTCCCGGAGTGCCACTGCGCGACCAGGCGAGGCCACGCCGGGTCCCGGTCGGTGCGCTCCTCCTGCAGGCACCCGGCGCAGCCCGTCTCACCCGGCAGGACGAGCGGCCCGACAACGCCCGTTCCCTCCACGACCCCCGCATAGAGGTGCGGTGTGCCGGAGGCGATGAGGGGCTCCGCCGCCGAGGGATCGGGCGCGTGCACGGACACGTCGTCCCGTGGGGCGAGGATCACCAGGGAGAAGCCGGGGGTGTCCGGCTCGGCCGGTGACCTTGTGCTTCTGCGGGGCGGGCGGTCCGGGGCGGCCCGGCGTACGGCGCGGCGGGCCGCCTCGTCCCGACGCTCGCCGACCGCCTCGGCGGGCAGGCCGCCCGGCGCGACGTCCTGCGGCTCCACCCGGCCGCCGTCGCGCACGTCCACCTCGCCGATCCCCGCACCCGACAGCAGCGCCGCCAGTACCACGCCGACCCGGCCCGCTCCGCGTACCTGGACCCGCAGCCGGCGTCGGGCGGTGAGCTGCTCGATCGCGTCTCCCGGATCGGAGGTGATGAGGGACAGCGCGGCCAGGTCGGGGCGCAGCCGGTCCAGGACCGCCGTCTTCTCCCGCAGGGCCGCGGCTTCCGGCCCGCCGCCGCGCGCGTCGTCGAGCAGCCCCGCCCGCGCCAGCCGCTCCACCAGCCGGTCGACATGCCCGTCGGGCAGGTCCATGCGGCGGCCCTCCTCGCGCAGCAGCGCGAGCCCGCGGGTGCCGTCCAGCAGGTCGAGGAAACTGCCCGTCGCCGTGTCCACCGGGCCGAGCGTCAGTGCGTGCGCCGGAGTCATTCCGAACTGCACCGTGTTGAGGTCACGCCAGCCGCGCCGCAGCGCGGGCTTCACCATCGGATGCATCAAAGGCCCCCGTATGCCTGGAAACTCCCCGTCACGTCGGCGGAACGAGGGGCGTGGGGTCCTCCTCGCTCCGCCGACGAGTGCCAGCATGCCCGGACCCGTCCGAGCCTGCCGAAAGTTGTCCACAGGCAGGGGCGTTCATCATATAGATCCATCGTATGAGGCGAATGCGGCGGGAGAGATCGGAACCGAACCGTCCCGGAGTCGGGACTTCCCCCGTGTGCAGCGGGTAACGTCGGGGCGTGCCCGCCGACCCACTGCACCGCGCCGGAACGCCACAGCGGAAGCCGACGAGCCAGCCGCCGAGCGGCTCCGGGGTGAGCGCGATCGAGGTCCGCAGGAGTCCCCGTCGACGTCGGACGGTCTCCGCGTACCGCGAGGGCGATCGCACCATCGTGCTCATCCCCGCCCGGATGTCCGAGGCCGAGGAACAACGCTGGGTGAGCGTCATGCTCGACAAACTCGCCGCCCAGGAGAGCCGGCGGGTGCCCGGCGACGCGGAGTTGGCCGAGCGCGCCGAGCGGCTGTCGGCCCAGTGCTTCGACGGTCGGGCCCGGCCCACCTCGGTGCGTTGGGTGACCAACCAGAACACCCGCTGGGGCTCGTGCACCCCGGCCGAGGGCAGCATCCGCCTGTCGCACCGCCTCAAGGGCATGCCCGAGTACGTCATCGACTACGTCCTCGCCCACGAACTCGCGCATCTGCTCGTGCCCGGCCACGGCCCCGACTTCTGGCGACTGCTGGAGGCGTACCCGCGCACCGAGCGCGCCCGTGGCTACCTGGAGGGCGTCGTCGCGGCCGAACGGCTGCCCCACCTGCCCGGCGCACGCGACGAGTGAGTGACCTGCACCGCGCGCGCAGTGAACGCGTCCGATACCACGTGACGCGGGTTGTGTACCGGGTCTGTACCGACATCGTGCGTTGTCGGACTTTGCCGTTAGCCTGACGCGACGCACTCGCAATCGGGATGGGGGACGGTCGTTACGCATGCCCAGGGAATTCCAACGCGGCCACAAGGCCAGGATCAGTGACCTCACCGCGGGCACCGATCTGTACGTAGGCGTGCAGATCGCCGGTCCCGGTCTGACCTTCGACATCAGCTGCTTCGGCCTCGACGCCGACGAACGGCTCTCGGACGACCGGTACTTCGTCTTCTTCAACCAGCCGAAGTCTCCCGAGGAGTCCATCCAGCTCCTGGGCGCCCAGGCCGGCGACACGGAATCCTTCCGCATCACGCTGGACCGGATCCCGCCGCAGATCCAGAAGCTGGCCTTCACGGCGACCCTCGACGGCGCCGGACAGATGTCACAGATCGGCCCCGGCTACCTCCGCATCGTCGCCGGCGGCGAGGAAGTGGCCCGCTACGCGTTCAACGGCTCGGAGTTCACCACCGAGCGCGCCGTGATGCTGGGCGACTTCTATCTGAAGGACGTGTGGCGGTTCGCGGCCGTCGGACAGGGCTTCGACGGCGGACTGGAGGCGCTGCTGAAGAACTTCGGCGGCGAGGTCGCCGAGGAGGAGGCTCCCGCCGCCCCGCAGCAGCCGCAGGCCGCTGCCGCCGCTCCGGGCTTCGCCCCGCCCGCCTTCGGCGCACCGGCAGCCCCCGCCCCGCAGCCCGCCGCCCAGGGCTTCGTGCCTCCGCCCGGCGCGACAACGCCGCATGCCCCGGCGCCCGCGCCGTCGATGCACGCCGCGCCGACCATCGTCGCGCCCATGACCCCGCCCGGCGGCGGCCAGGTCCCGCCCCCCGCTCCGGCCCCCGCGCCCTACGGACAGCCGCCCCAGCAGCAGCCCTACGGTCAGCCTTCCGCGCCGGTCGCGCCCATGCCGCCCGGCTACGGCCAGCAGCCCCACGCCCCGCAGGCCCCACCCGGCTACGGCCAGCCGAACCAGCCGCCCGGCTACGGCCATCAGCCGCCGTTCGGGCAGGTCCCGGGCCAGCAGGGGGCGTACGGCGTCCCGCAGGGCGCGCCCCAGGGCGGCGCCGGTGTGACCGCCGCGCTCCAGCAGTTCAAGGAGACGCCCACCGGACAGCGCTGGACGCAGCAGAACAAGAAGTTGATCCGCGTCGACCTCGGCGTCGGCGGCCAGCCCGTGCTCGCCCGGCAGGGCAGCATGGTCCTCTACCAGGGCAAGGTCGACTTCAGCTACAAGGGCGCCGGGTTCGCAGGCCGGATCGTGGGCAACGCGACCGGCCAGGAAATGCAGCTGATGCGCTGCACCGGCCAGGGGCAGGTCTTCCTCGCCGAGAACTCCACCCACCTCCACCCCGTCGAACTCCAGGGCGACGCCCTCTGCGTCTCCGCCGAGAACGTCCTCGCCTTCGACGAGAGCCTCCAGTACGAGGTCCGCCGCATCGAGGGCCACGGCATCCCCGGGGGCGCGCTGTTCACCATGCAGTTCCAGGGCACCGGCACGATCGTCGTGAAGACGCACGGCACGCCCGTCGTCCTGCCGGTCACGCCCACCACGTTCGCCGACTGCAACGCCGTCGTCGCCTGGTCGGCCGCCTCCCAGGTGGTCGTCTCCAGCCAGGTGCGGATGCGCCGCAACGCCTATCCCGGCGACACCGGCGAGAGCGTGAATCTCCAGTTCCGGGGCGCTCCCGGCAACTTCATCGTCGTCCAGCCGTACGAGGTCTGAGGGAGCCCGTCATGAACCAGCCGCTCGCGGGCTACGCCCCCGCACCCGTCACCGCGCGCATGGAGAACCACGGCAACCACATGCTGAAGGTCGCCATGCAGACCGGGAACGACCTCTTCGCGCGCGTGGGCTCGATGGTCGCCTACGAGGGCTTCGTCCAGTACGAGCCCAACCCGCCGGCCGTGCGTCAGATCGCACGCGACTGGATGACCGGCGAGGGCGCGCCTTTGATGAAGTGCACCGGCGACGGCCTGCTCTACCTCGCCGACTACGGGGCGAACGTCGTCGTCATCAACCTCAACGGCGACGGCATCTCGGTCAACGCCACCAATCTGCTCGCCTTCGACGCACACCTCACCTGGGGCGTCGAACGCGTCAAGGGGCTTGCGAAGTTCGCCGGACAGGGCCTGTGGAACACCAAGATCTCCGGGCAGGGCTGGGTCGCACTGACCTCCCGGGGCAAGCCGATCGTCGTCGACTGCGGAGGCGGCGAGGACGAGACGTACGTCGACCCCGACGCGCTCGTCGCCTGGTCGCCGAACCTCAAGGTGAAGGGCAAGCGCAGCTTCAAGGCGCAGTCGCTCATCGGCCGGGGCAGCGGCGAGGCCTACCAGATGGCCTTCTCGGGCCAGGGCATCGTCGTCGTCCAGCCCAGCGAGGACAGCACGGACCGCCTTCGGGTCCGGGGCTGAGGGGGAGCCAGAAACGCCATGCAGAGTCCACTTTTCGCGCACAACGACTCGCAGACCCAGGAACGCTGGAGTCTGCAGAACAAGCAGATGCTCCGCGTCACCCTGGAGGGCCACGACGACATCCTCGCCCGCAAGGGCACGATGGTCGCCTACCAGGGCCTGATGGAGTTCGACGCCGAGTACCAGAGCAACCAGCAGGGACGCGCGCGTGCGTACACCGGCGAGGGCCTGGACCTCATGCGCTGCCACGGACAGGGCACGGTCTACCTCGCCAACCTCGCCCAGCACATCCACCTGATGGATGTGGAGCAGGACGGGCTGACCGTCGACGGCAGCTATGTGCTGGCCATGGACTCCTCGCTGCACTACGACGTCATCGCCGTGGACAGCCAGTACGGCATCTCCGGCTCCGGGAAGTACCAGCTCAACATCACCGGCCGCGGCAGGGTCGCCCTGATGACCTCGGGCGCGCCCCTGATGATGCAGGTCACGCCCGACAAGTACGTCAACTGCGATGCCGACGCGATCGTCGCCTGGTCGACCGGGCTGCGGGTGCAGATGCAGGCCCAGACGCACTCCTCCGGGGTGTGGCGCCGGCGTGGCAACACCGGTGAGGGCTGGGAGCTCAGCTTCATGGGCACCGGCTACGCGCTCGTCCAGCCCAGCGAGCTGCTGCCGCCGCAGAACGCGGCGATCGGCTCCGGTCTGGCCGCCCAGTACGGCATGGGGCAGCAGGGGGCACGCGGTCAGAACCAGGGCAACGTCTGGAGCTGAGCGCTCCGCCGGTAGCACCGCGATGGGCCCGTCGATCGGCTGCGGGCCCGTCGTGGCTGGTCGCGCAGTTCCCCGCGCCCCTTTGGGGCGCTGCCGAACCGCATCGGACTTCACTGAAGCCGATTGGACCGTCCGGAAAACAAAACGTAAGGGGCGGCCACCTGGAAGGTCGCCCCTTACCCGTTCCGGCTCACAGCCGCGCGAGGGTGGCTTCCAGCAGCCGGACGACCGACTCGTCGGCGACCCCAGTCACCTCGGCGTAGGGGAACCAGCGCAGGTCGAGCGACTCGTCGCTCATGGCCTCCACGGCCCCCGCCGGAGCGAGCGCCGCGTACTGGACGTCGAAGTGCCAGGCGCACGGCGTGAGATGCCGGTCTAGGCGCACCGGGCCGCCGGGCAGCAGGGCCAGCCCCAGGACGCCCGACTCCTCGGTGCCCTCCCGCAGGGCCGCGGCCGCCAGCGTCGCGTCGACCGGCTCGCAGTGGCCGCCCGTCTGCAGCCACTTGCGCAGCTTCTTGTGGAGCGTGAGCAGCACCCGCCCGTGCTCCGGGTCGATCACCAGCGCGCTCGCTGTGATGTGCCCGTCCCCGCAGGCCTTCCACATGCCGTCCGGATGCGCGCCGAGATGGTCCAGGTAGGTCTGGCGCAGCTCTTCCTGGCCCTCGTACTCCTTCAGGACGAGGACCGCGTCGTCGTACAGGCTCACTCGCTGTCGTCGCCCTTGGAGTCGTGTCCGGAGTCGTGCTCGCCGTCGTCCTTCTTCAGGTTCGGCTTCTCGCCCGGGCCGCCGCTCGCCGCCTCGCCGAGCATCTTGTCCCACTCGGAGAAGTCCATGTGCTCGCGGTGCACGAAGCCGTCCGGGTCGTCCAGGTCGGAGGCCGTGGGCAGCATGTCCGGGTGGGCCCACAGGGCGTCCCGGCCGTCCACCCCGCGCGCGTCCGTCAGCGAGGCCCACAGACGGGAGGCGTCCCGCAGGCGGCGCGGGCGCAGCTCCAGACCGATCAGCGTCGCGAACGTCTGCTCCGCGGGACCGCCCGTCGCACGCCGGCGGCGCAGCGTCTCACGCAGGGCGTCGGCGGACGTCAGGCGCGGCTTCGCGGCGGCGTGCACCACCGCGTCCACCCAGCCCTCGACGAGCGCCAGGGCCGTCTCCAGACGGGCCAGGGCGGCCTTCTGCTCCGGGGTGTCCTCCGGCTGGAACATGCCCTGCTGCAGCGCGTCCTGCAACTGCTCGGGGTTCTGCGGGTCGAACTGACCGACCACGTCCTCCAGCTTGGCCGTGTCGACCTTGATCCCGCGCGCGTAGCCCTCGACCGCGCCGAACAGGTGCGAGCGCAGCCACGGCACATGTGCGAACAGACGCTGGTGGGCGGCCTCGCGCAGCGCGAGGTACAGCCGCACCTCGTCCTTCGCCACGCCCAGGTCCTTGCCGAACGCCTCGATGTTCACCGGCAGCAGCGCGGCACGCCCGGCCGGGCCGAGCGGCAGACCGATGTCGGTCGAGCCGACGACCTCGCCCGCGAGGACGCCCACCGCCTGCCCGATCTGCGAGCCGAACATCGCGCCGCCCATGGAGCGCATCATGCCGATCAGCGGGCCGGCCATGGCCTGCATCTCCTCCGGCAGGACATCGCCCATGGCCGCGCCGACGCGCTCGGCGACCGGGTCGACGAGCTCCTTCCACGCGGGCAGGGTCGCCTCGACCCACTCCGCGCGCGACCACGCCACCGCCGAGGCCGCGCCGGACGGCAGGGACGTCGCGTCGTCCAGCCACAGATCGGCCAGACGGACGGCCTCCTGGACCGCGGTGCGCTCGGAGGGGCCGACGCTCGCGTCCTTCACCCCGTCGGAGGTGCCCTGGGAGACCGTCTGGCGGGCGATCTGCTTGGCCATGTCCCAGTTCACCGGGCCGCCCTCGTAGGAGAGCATCTGGCCCAGCTGCTGGAACGCGGCCCCCAGGTCGTTGGGGTTCAGTGAGCCGAACATCGCGGCGAGCGGATTGTCGGCGCCCGGACCGCCCGGGCCGCCGAAGCCTCCGGCACCGGGCAACCCGCCGAAACCGAACGGGTTGGCCGGTCCCTGACCACCGCCGCTCTGCGAGTCCTTCTTCTTGCCCTCGTCGCCGTCTTCCGGCTCCTCCGGCGGAAGGCCGAATCCGAATGGGGTGTCACTCACGGGGTTCCTCGGCTGGTAAGGCCACCGGTTTCTCGGCCGGCGGCGACTGCCCTGCAACACCACCCAGCGTAGACACCCCGGCTCGATCGGGCCTCGGTGCTTCGCCGACTCCTGGCCTGCGGCAGGATGGATGCCACTGGTACGTACGCGTTACTCGCGCCCGTATGCCAAGACAACCGCTGGAGACACCTGGTGAGTTCCCCAGATCCGCAGGTTCGCGCAGCGCGAAACCGATCGACCCCGGGCGGTGCGCGCGGGCCCGTAGTCGCCGTGACCGGCGCCGCGACCGGGGTCGGCGCGCTGCTCACCGAGCGGCTCGCCGCGTCCGAGGAGGTCAAGCAGGTCGTCGCCATCGACGAGCGGCGGGGCGAGTGTGACGCGGCACAGTGGCACATCCTCGACGTCCGCGACCCTGCGATCGCCGAAAAGCTCCGCGGAGCGGACGTCGTGGTCCACCTCGCGCTCGACCTCGACCTGGGGAGTGACGCCGCCGCCCGGACGGCCTACAACGTGCGCGGTACGCAGACCGTGCTGACGGCCGCCGCGGCGGCCGGGGTGCACCGCGTCGTGCTGTGCACCTCCGCGATGGTCTACGGAGCGCTGGAGGACAACGAGCTGCCGCTCTCGGAGGACGCGGAGCTGCGGGCGACGGCCGAGGCCACCGGCGTCGGCGACCTCCTGGAAATCGAACGGCTCGCCCGGCGTGCGCCCCGGGCGCATCCGGGGCTCAACGTGACCGTGGTGCGTCCCGCGGTGCTCGTCGGAGGCACCGACACGGCGCTGACCCGGTACTTCGAGTCGCCGCGGCTGCTGGTCGTCGCCGGGTCGCGGCCGGCCTGGCAGTTCTGCCACGTCGAGGACCTGGTGGGCGCTCTGGAGTACGCCGTCCTGGAGAAGGTCGACGGTGAACTGGCCGTGGGCTGTGACGGGTGGTTGGAGCAGGAGGAGGTCGAGGAGCTCAGCGGGATCCGGCGGATGGAGCTGCCGTCCGCGGTCGCGCTGGGCGCCGCCGCCCGGCTGCACCGGATCGGGCTGACGCCGTCTCCGGCGGGCGACCTGGCGTACACGATGTACCCCTGGGTGGTGAGCGGGAGCCGGCTGCACGACGCGGGATGGCGGCCCCAGTGGACCAACGAGGAGGTGCTCGCGGAGCTGCTGGAGGAGGTGTCCGGGCGGCACACGGTCGTCGGGCGGCGGCTGGGGCGCAAGGACGCGACGGCTGCGGGGGCTGCGGGGGCGACGGTCGCTCTGCTGGGTGCGGCCGCCGTGGTGCGGCGGGCCCGGAAGGCCCGGCGGCGGTAGCGGCGGGAGTGGCGGGAGCACACGGCGGGGTTCCCTCCGGAAAGGGAGCCTCCCGCCGGAGCAGAGCCGTGGACGGGTCGATTGTGCTGGTTCTGCAGGCCGTTCCGAACGGCACGCGCGTGTGCCGGGCGATCGGCCGTTTCGTCTGCTTCCCGGCGTGCGGCACGATGGGGGTATGGCAGCCACCAACGATCACCCCGGCGAGCAGGCAGCGCGGGATCCCATCAAGCTGATCGCCGTTCGTGACACGGCGCTCTCCCTGGACGAGGTCTTCAAGGCCGTCGGGGACGACGCGGCCGGTGGGACGGCGCTGTTCGTGGGCACCGTGCGCAACCACGACGGGGGCGCCGACGTCGACGCGCTCGGGTACTCGTGCCATCCCAGCGCCGAGGCGGAGATGCGGCGGATCGCCGAGAAGGTCGTCGCCGACCACCCGGTACGGGCGCTGGCCGCCGTGCACCGGGTCGGGGACCTCCGCGTCGGTGATCTCGCCGTTGTCGTCGCCGTGTCGTGTCCGCACCGCGGGGAGGCCTTCGAGGCCTGCCGGAAGCTGATCGACGACCTCAAGCACGAGGTGCCCATCTGGAAGCACCAGAAGTTCTCCGACGGTACCGATGAATGGGTCGGTGCGTAGCACCGCCGTTGAGGGGCGGTGGTCGGGCGACGGGAGGGCGGGTGGGGGCCTGCTGAGTACTGCCCGCTGCTGAGCCCTGCCACGGCCTGCGACCGCCACCGTCCGGTTGCGTAACCGGCCCCCTGCCGTGAGCGTTGTCAGTGCGGATGGTTAATCTGCTGATCAGTCAGTTGTGGTGGCACATCGGGGTTGGGAGGTCGGCATGGCTGCGCTCGCGTGGTTGCTGATTCCGCTTGTCGCCGCGATCGGCGCCGGCCTGTGGGGAAGCTGGGCCAACCGGACCCGCAATGCCCGTGGCGACGGCCCTGAGCTGGACGGATACGCCCGCTTCCGCGCGGCCATGGAGAAGCCCCACTCGCGTACGTGACCCGGGTGGCAGCCCTGACGGTGCGCTGACAGACGCGTCACGTACTGTCGAGGCATGCCACGCCGCACCGCGACGATGCTCGCCTCCACCCTGATGCTGATCGCGCTCCTGTGCGCGGGCGTACTCATCCCCGTGCCGTACGCGGAGATGTCCCCGGGGCCGACGGTGAACACGCTCGGCGACCACGGCGGCGAGCCGGTGCTGCAGATCGCCGGGCGCAAGACGTACGCGACCAGCGGCCACCTGAACATGACCACGGTGCGGGTCACCAGCGCCGACTACCGCATGAACCTCGTCGAGGCCGTCTACGGATGGCTCGCGCACGACAACAAGGTCGTGCCGCACGACACGCTGTATCCGGACGGCAAGACCGAGGAGCAGTCGACCCAGGAGAACGCCGAGGAGTTCAGCCAGTCCCAGGAGAGCGCCAAGGTCGCCGCCCTGAAGGAGCTGAACATCCCGGTGACGTCCTGGGTGATCGTCTCCACCGTCGTGAAGGGCTCCCCGGCGGAGGGCAGACTGCACGCCGGTGACGTCATCAAGGCAGTGGACGGCGCCGCGGTGAAGGAGCCCGGTGACGTCGCGAAGCTGGTCACCAAGCACAAGCCGGGGGAGAAGGTCGTCTTCCGGATCGTCCCGGCGAAGGAGCAGGCGGCCGCCGAGAAGGCGAACCGGGCGGCGACCAGGACCCAGGACGTCACCATCACCACCGCGACCTCCGACGACACCGGCACGAAGCGGGCCATCGTCGGGATCTCGGCCGGGACCGACCACACCTTCCCGTTCACCATCGACATCAAGCTCGCCGACGTCGGCGGGCCCAGCGCCGGTCTGATGTTCGCGCTCGGCATCTACGACAAGCTCACCCCCGGCAGCCTCACCGGCGGCAAGTTCGTCGCCGGCACCGGGACCATCGACGACGCCGGCAAGGTCGGACCGATCGGCGGCATCGAGATGAAGACCGTCGGCGCGCGCAGCCAGGGCGCCCAGTACTTCCTGACGCCCGCGGACAACTGCTCGGCCGCCGCCAAGGACACCCCCTCGGGGCTCAGGCTCGTCAAGGTGAACACCATCGACGACGCCCTCACCGCCCTGAAGGACATCCGCGGCGGCGACACCGCCGACCTGCCCAAGTGCACGACGAAGTAGGCGAAGTGGCCGGGTAGGCCGACCGAGGCGCGGGCTACTCCGCGAACGTCGCCGACAGCGCCTCCGCCAGGCCCGGCACCAGGCCCGCGCCCGTGAGGACCTCCGTCGGGGCGTCCTTCTCGCGCAGGCGCAGGGCCGAGTCACGGGTGCCGTCGCGCAGGACGCCGACCGTCATCCGGACCTCCTGGCGGTCGGGGTGCTCCGCGACCCACTTCGTGAGCTTCGCGTCGCTCAGGCCCTTGGGGACCTGCGCCTCGGCGGACGGGGGCAGCATCAGACGCTCCACCGTGAGCGCACAGCCGACGACCGCGTCGGGCCACGCGATCGTGGCGAGGAACTCGTCGAGCGGCTTGTCCGTTGGCACTTCGTCCTGCTCGATCGGGGTGAGACCGGTGGTCTCGGGCTCGTCCTGAAGGCCGAGCTGGGCGGCGAGCGACGGTTCCTGGGCTCGCAGCCGAGCGGTGTCTACGAGGGCGAAAAGACGGGCGGGCTGGTCCCAGCCGAGGCCGGAGGCGTACTCGTCGATCTCGAGTACGGCCCGGGTGAGCGGGCTCGCCGCCATGGGAGTGTTGGACATGGTCACAATCCTCTCTCGTTCCTGGCCTGAATCGGGAACCGAGTAAACGGTGAGTAAGTTGCATAGGTGTGGGCCCGCGATCACGGGGGGCCACGAACGGTCCACGAACACGCGGGCCTGACGGATCAACTGCGACTTTCGAGGTGCGCACCTTGGCTTTCCAGATGCCGGACCGCGGCGGAGGCCCCACGGGGCCGCGGATCAGAGTGGGCCGCCCGTCCCGGCGCGTCCGGACGCTGCTCATGACACTGGGCGTCCTTGCCGTCCTCGGCATGGCGTTCACCATGTTCGCCGGGTTCTGGACGGACTGGCTCTGGTACCGCTCGGTGCACTACTCGTCGATGTTCACGACCACGCTCTGGACCAAGATCGGGCTGTTCTTCGTCTTCGGCCTGCTGATGGCCCTCGCGGTCGGCTTCAACATCTGGCTGGCCCACCGGATGCGGCCGCCGCTGAGCGCGATGTCGGTCGAGCAGCAGAGCCTCGACCGCTACCGCATGGGCATCGCGCCGTACAAGACGTGGCTGCTGCTGGGCATCACCGCCCTGGTCGGCCTCATCGCCGGTGCCTCCGCGGCGGGTCAGTGGCGGACCTGGCTGATGTGGGTCAACGGGGTGTCCTTCGGCCAGAAGGACCCGCAGTTCCACCTCGACGTCTCGTTCTTCGCCTTCGACCTGCCCTGGTACCGGTTCCTGCTCGGCTTCGGCTTCGCCGCCACGATCCTCTCCCTGATCGCCGCCGCGCTCACCCACTACCTCTACGGCGGGCTGCGCGTCACCAGCCCGGGCGCGCGCGCCACCGCCGCGGCAACCGGCCATCTGTCGGTGCTGCTGGGCATCTTCGTCGCGCTGAAGGCCGTCGCGTACTGGCTCGACCGATACGGCCTTGCGGTGAAGTCCAGCGACTTCAAGGCCACGGACAACTGGACGGGCCTGCGCTACGTCGACGCCAACGCCTATCTTCCGGCCAAGACGATCCTGTTCTGCATCGCCGTCATCTGCGCGCTGCTGTTCTTCGCCACCCTGTGGCGGCGCACCTGGCAGCTGCCCGTGATCGGCTTCGGCCTGATGGTCCTCTCGGCGATCCTCATCGGCGGGCTGTACCCGGCGATCGTCCAGAAGTTCCAGGTCCAGCCGAACGAGCAGGCCAAGGAAGCCCCGTACGTCGAGAAGAACCTCAAGGCGACGCGCGAGGCGTACGGCATCGACGGCGCTCAGGTCACCGAGTACTCGGGTACGAGTACCACCAAGGACAAGACGACGCTGCGCGACGACGTCGACGCCACAGCCAGCATCCGCGTCCTGGACCCGAACATCGTCTCCCCGACGTACCAGCAGCTCCAGCAGATGCGGAAGTACTACGCGTTCCCGACCAACCTGGACGTGGACCGCTACAACGTGAAGGGGTCCGACGAGGACACCGTCATCGGTCTGCGCGAGCTGAACCTCGCGGGCGTCGACAAGCAGAACTGGATCAACAACCACTTCCGCTACACCCACGGTTACGGCGTGGTCGCCGCCAAGGGCACCACCTCCGACGCCGAGGGCCGCCCGGTCTTCACCGAGTCCAACCTGCCTTCCGAGGGCGAGCTCGGCACCTACGAGCAGCGGGTGTACTACGGCGAGAAGACGACCACGTACTCGATCGTCGGCGGTCCCCAGAAGGAGATCGACTACTCCGACGACGCGGGTGAGAAGACCACCAGTTACACCGGCAACAGCGGGGTCAACCTCTCCAACCCGGTCAACCGGGCCGCGTACGCGGTGGCGTTCGGCGAGCCGCAGATCCTGTATTCCGGCGCCATCGGCGAGGGTTCGCGGATCCTGTACAACCGCACGCCGAAGGAGCGCGTCGAGGCGGTCGCCCCATGGCTGACCATCGACGGCGACGCCTACCCGGCGGTGGTGAACCACAAGATCCAGTGGATCGTCGACGCGTACACCACGACCAACGGATACCCGTACGCCTCCCGTACGACCCTCGGCGACACGACGGCCGACTCGCTGACCGCGACCAACGACAACCGCGCGGTGGTCGCCCAGCAGAACCAGGTCAACTACATCCGCAACTCGGTGAAGGCGACCGTCGACGCGTACACCGGCGAGGTCAAGCTCTACCAGTGGGACACCGAGGACCCGGTCCTGAAGACCTGGATGAAGGCGTTCCCCGGCACGGTGGAGTCCAAGTCGTCCATCTCGGCCGACCTGATGGCCCATCTCCGGTACCCGCAGGACCTGTTCAAGGTCCAGCGCGAGCTGCTCAGCCGCTACCACGTGAAGGACGCGACGACGTTCCTCAGCGGCAGCGAGGTGTGGCAGGTTCCGGACGACCCGAGCAACAAGTCGGGCGACGCGGTGCCGCCGTACTACCTGAGCATGAAGATGCCCGACCAGAAGTCGCAGGCGTTCTCGCTGACGACGACGTTCACGCCCAACGGCCGGGACAACCTCAGCGCGTTCATGGCGGTCGACTCCGAGGCGGGCACACCCGACTACGGCAAGATCAGAGTCCTGAAACTGCCGACGAGCACGACGGTCGACGGACCCAAACAGGTCCAGAGCCAGTTCAACTCCGAACAGGACATCGCCGAGTCCATCAGACTTCTGAAGGGCGGCGACTCCGACATCGAGTACGGCAACCTGCTCACGGTGCCCCTGGACGGCGGCCTGTTGTACGTGGAGCCGGTCTACGTGCGCGGTGGCGGGCTCAAGTACCCGCTGCTGAAGAAGGTGTTGGTGACCTACGGCGGCAACACCGCCTTCGAGGACACCCTGGACGAGGCCCTCAACAAGGTGTTCGGCGCGGAGAGTACGACCCCGCCGCCGACGGACGAGGGCACCGGCACCACTCCACCGCCGCCGACGTCCAGCAACCCGACGGTCCGGGAGGCGCTGGCCGACGCCCAGAAGGCGTTCCAGGCCGGCCAGGAGGCGCTGAAGAAGCCCGACTGGGACGCGTACGCCAAGGCGCAGAAGGATCTCGAGGCCGCCCTGAAGCGGGCCGAGGACGCGCAGGCGGAGGCCGACAAGGGCGCCAAGGCGAGCAGCAGCCCGAGTCCGAAGGCTTCGGCGAGCCCGAGCGGCGGGTCGGGCAGCGGGGCCGGCAACGGCTCCGGGAGTAAGGCCAGTCCGAGCCCCAGTCCCAGTCCAAGTAGCGGCTGATCATGTTCGCCCCGCGTCGTGGTACGGTTGTGGAACACGACGCGGGGTGGAGCAGCTCGGTAGCTCGCTGGGCTCATAACCCAGAGGTCGCAGGTTCAAATCCTGTCCCCGCTACTGAAAACGAAGGCCCGGATCCGGAAACGGATCCGGGCCTTCGTGGTGTGCGAACGCATGTGCCGGGGAGAGTGATGGCCGCGCCGCTGTGGGGAGTTGGGCGATCTGTGTTTGACTTGTCTCTCTGTGGGCATGTCGACAAAACGCTGAAGTGACCTTACGGGCCGCGGTATACCAGGTGTACCCGGGTTGCAGGTGGTGCGACGATGGACGTTATGGGGGACAAGGCAACTCTGTTCGAGACAGGGCGATTTGTGCAGCCTTCCGGTGAGGAAGCGACCCCGGACGAGAGCCGGGACGAGACGGCGGACGCCGTCGAGACGGGGGAGGCCGTCGAGGAGATGCGCCTGCGGCTCGCGGCGGAAGCCGGCGACGCCGAGGCCATGAGCGTCCTCGGGGCCATGCTGCTGCGCCGTGGCGACCTCGACGGAGCCGAGCCCCATCTGCGTACCGCCACCGCGGAGGGTGACCGGGCTGCCGCCAACAACCTGGGTGTCCTCCTCCATCAGCGCGGCTACCCCGACGAGGCCGCCGGCTGGTGGCGGGTCGCCGCCGTCGCCGGCTCCGCCGCGGCCGCGCACGCCCTCGGCCGCCACCGTCGTGAGTGCGGGGACGAGCCGGCCGCCGAGTACTGGCTGCGCCAGTCCGCCGAGCAGGGCCATGCGCTGGGCGCCTACGCCCTCGCCGACCTGCTGGAGCACCGCGGGGACCCCGGCGCCGAGCAGTGGATGCGGGCCGCCGCGGAGCGCGGCCACCGGGAAGCCGCATACCGGCTGGCCCGCGCCCTTGATCACCGGGACCACGAGGAGCGCGAGGACCCCAAGGAGCGCAGCGTGCGGGCGGACGCCGAGCAGTGGTACCGCCAGGCTGCCGCGCGCGGGCACCGGCGGGCCGCGCTGCACCTCGGGACGATCCTGGAGAAGCGGGGCGAGCTGAAGGAGGCCGGGCGCTGGTATCTGACGTCCGCCAAGGACGGCGAGGCACGGGCCGCCTGCGCGCTCGGGTTCCTGCTGCGGGACGCCGGCGACACCGAGAACGCCGCCATCTGGTGGCTGCGCGCCGCCCAGGACGGCGACGGCAACGCGGCGAACGCCCTGGGCGCGCTGCACGCCGAGCGCGGCCAGACACAGACCGCCGAACGCTGGTACCGGGCCGCGATGGACGCCGGGGACGACAACGGCGCCTACAACCTCGCCCTGCTCTGCGCCGAGCAGGGCCGCACCGCGCAGGCCGAGCAGTGGTACCGGCGCGCCGCCTACGCCGGACACCGGGAGGCGGCCAACGCGCTCGCCATCCTGCTGCTCCAGGGCGGCGACACCGCCGGGGCCGAGCCATGGTTCTCCAAGGCCGCGGAGGCCGGCAGTGTCGACGCCGCCTTCAACCTCGGGATCCTCTTCGCGGGGCGCGGCGAAGAGAGCGTCGCGCTGCGCTGGTACGAGCGGGCGGCGGCCGCCGGGCACACCGAGGCGGCGCTGCAGGTCGGCATCGCGCGACTGCGGGACGGCGACGAGCAGGAAGCCGAACGGCATCTGCGGTGCGCCGCCGGCGGAGGCAGCGCGGAGGCCGCGTACCGGCTGGCGGCCGTGCTCGACGCGCGGCGGCCGCAGCAGCCGGCGCACGAGCTCGGGGAGATCGTGCACGAGAAGACCGAGTGCGAGGAGTGGTACGAGCGGGCCGCGACGCAGGGACACCGGCGGGCGCAGGTACGGGTCGGCATGCTGGCCGCCGCCCGGGGTGACGTGGTGGAGGCGGCCCGGTGGTACCGCACGGCCGCCGAGGCCGGCTCGCGCAACGGAGCCTTCAACCTCGGGCTGCTGCTCGCGCGGGAGGGGAGTGAGCCCGAGGCCGCCGTGTGGTGGACGCGGGCGGCCGATGCCGGGCATGGGCGGGCGGCGTTGCGGCTCGCCCTGGTCTACGCGCGTCGCGGTGAGCTGGCGGAGGGGCAGCGGTGGGCGGACCGGGCGGTGTCGCTCGGGCCCGGGGAGGTGGCCGAGCGGGCGGCACGGCTGCGGGACGCGCTGCGGGAAGAACTGTCTGCGTGACGCTGCGGTGACGGTGCCCTGGCTGCGCGGGGTGAGTGGCACCCGGGGTTGCGGTCCCGTGCCCCGGGGGCTGCCGACCCCGGACCCCCGCTGTCGGCCCTGGGGGGCCTCGTCCTCAAGCGCCGGACGGGCTGGTTGTGCGGGACCGGCCGGATGTACGGGACCGGCCGGATGTACGGGACCGGCTGAAGTGGCGGGCCGACCGGGCCGACTGTCTGTCCTGGCCTGCGAAAAGTAGGTGCGGGTGGGGGTCCGGCTTACTGATTTGCCTTTGCGGGTTGGCTTCACGTAACGTTGCATTCATCGACGCGGGGTGGAGCAGCTCGGTAGCTCGCTGGGCTCATAACCCAGAGGTCGCAGGTTCAAATCCTGTCCCCGCTACTGAAGGCCGAGGGCCGGAATCCGAAAGGGTTCCGGCCCTCAGTCGTGTGCGTGGCCCACGGCCTCCTCGTACAGGCTGCGGTCCACCGTTTTCGACTCGGGGAGAGCGGGCGCCGATCCCGAGGTGGCGCCCTGGGCCTCGTAGGCGGCCTGGAGGCGGCCCGTTGTGCCGGGAGCGGATCTCCCTGATCCCCGAGCCCTTGCCGATCATCGTGCTCAGCCGGCGGTCGGACATCTTGACGTCCGCCGCCGTCTCGCCGTCCTTCAGTCGCACCCACAGGCCGCTCTTGGAGTGGGAGGAAGGGGAGAAGTTTCCCGCCACCCAGCGGATGTCGAAGCCGGCCCGGACGCCGTTCATGACCGCCGCCTCCGGGGGCGCCCGCAGGGCGTCGACGTCCCCTTTGGCCAGCAGCGGCAGGGCCTCGGGGGCGGGCAGCACCTTGAGGGTGACGTCCAGGCCCTCCCGTTCGAACTCGCCCTTGTCGAGCGCGACCTGCAACGGGGTCGTGAAGAGGGTGTTACGCCGCCGCGCAGGCCGGGCAGATGCCGCGGTACGTCACCTCGACGTCCGAGACCCTGAACCCGAAGCGTTCCGAGTCGGGGAGGTCGGCCAGCGGGTTGCCGCTCGGGTGGACGTCCTTGATCGCGCCGCACTGGGCGCACACCAGGTGGTGGTGCGGGCGGTGGGCGTTCGGGTCGTAGCGCTTGGCTCGTTTGTCGGTGGCGACCTCGAGCACCTCGCCGAGGGAGACCAGCTCGCCGAGCGTGTTGTAGACGGTCGCCCTGGAGATCTCGGGCAGCCGGACGACGGCCCTGGCGTGCACTTCCTCGGCGGTCAGGTGGACGTGTTCACCGTCGAGTACCTCGGCCACGACGCGCCGCTGCGCGGTCATACGCCATCCGCGCCCGCGCAGCCGTTCCAGAAGGTCACTCATGATTCCAGCCTAGCAGCCAGCCGGACCAGGTCCCGAATGGGTGTGACTTTAGAGCTCATCTCGAATTGGACAAAGTCCAGAGTCGGGTCCAGGGCTGGCTGTTTTCGTGGCTGGGCGGGCGGTGGGCCGCCGGGGGCTCGGGGTGTGCTCAGGCCGGTACCTGCTGTCGGACGGGCGCCCAGCAGCGGATGATGTCGCGGACCGAGACGATGCCGGCCGGGCCGTCGCGGTCGAGGACGATCAGATGGCGGAAGCCGCCGTGGGCCATGGCTCGGGCCGCCTCCTCCAGGGTCCAGGTCGGGGCGGCGAAGACGACGTCGTTGGTGGTGTGGGCGTCGGTGCGTTCGGTGTCCGGGTCCTGGCCCAGGCCGACGGAGTTGAGGATGTCCCGTTCGGTGAGGATGCCGATGCCGCCGGCGTCCGGGTCCAGGACGATGGCCGCGCCGACGCGACGGGCGGACATCAGGGCAGCGGCCTGACGGAGGGTGTGTGCGGGGCCGATGGTGAGGACCACCGTGCTCATGGCGTCGCGGACGAGCATGGGTTCGGAGTCACCTCCTACGAATCCCTGGCAGTTCGAGCCCGGCGCCGAGGGCGCCTCTCGGGGACTGCACAAGTTCACAAATGAGGGTGAGCCCAGAGTTGCAGGTAAAGCACGGGTCAACAAGAGGGCGCGCGTGTCCAATTGAGGGCGCACGCGCTCATCTGTGGTTCTCCGGTGCGATGTTCACACGAGTGAGGTTCAGTGCCGCTCGTTGAGATAGCCCAGCAGTTCGTCGTGGAGCAGGCCGTTCGAGGCGGCTGCGTTGCCGCTGTGCGGGCCCGGGCGGCCGTCGAGGCCCGTGAAGGCGCCGCCGGCCTCCGTCACGACGATCGCCGTGGCCGCCATGTCCCAGAGGGAGAGCTCGGGTTCCGCGCACAGGTCGACCGAGCCCTCGGCGACCATCATGTACGGCCAGAAGTCGCCGTACGCGCGCGTGCGCCACACCTCGCGGGTCAGGTCGAGGAAGCCGTTCAGGTGTCCGCGCTCCTCCCAGCCGGTGAGCGAGGAGTACGCGAAGGAGGCGTCGGAGAGCTTCGAGACGCGGGAGACGTGCAGGCGGCTCGCGGAGGCGAGGCTGCGGCCGCTGAAGGCGCCGTACCCCTTCGCGGCCCACCAGCGCCGGCCCAGCGCGGGCGCGGAGACCACGCCGACGACGGGCTGGAAGCCGTCCTCGCCGGCTTCCATCAGCGAGATGAGCGTGGCCCAGACGGGCACGCCCCGTACGTAGTTCTTCGTGCCGTCGATCGGGTCGATCACCCAGCGGCGGGGGCCGGTGCCCTCGATGCCGTACTCCTCGCCCAGGATCGCGTCCCGCGGACGGGCCCGCTGGAGCTGGCCGCGGATCAGTTCCTCGGCGGCCCTGTCGGCCTCGCTCACCGGGGTCATGTCCGGTTTCGTCTCGACCTTGAGGTCGAGGGCCTTGAAACGGGCCATGGTCGCGGCGTCGGCGGCGTCCGCGAGGACGTGCGCGAGACGGAGGTCGTCGAGGTAGTCCGGCATGGGACGAACCGTATCCGGCAGGGAAGGACGGGGCCACACCCGGCCGGAGTGCGGACAGGCGCCTTCGGCCCCCGCGAACCCTTGACAGTGCCCCCGTGCGCGTCAAACCTGGGCACCAAGCCGCTCGCCCCAGGGAGGCGATGATGCCTGCAGCGCGGGAATCCCTACTGGACGCCGCCTTCAAGGCGCTTGAGCAACGGCCGTGGCCCGCGGTGCGGATGGTGGACGTCGCCGCCGCGGCCGGGGTGTCCCGGCAGACGCTGTACAACGAGTTCGGGAGCAAGGAAGGCCTGGCCAGGGCCCTTGTCCGCCGCGAGGCCGACGGGTACCTCGCCGGGGTCGAGCGGGCGCTGGCCGTGCACGGCGACGCCCGGGAACGGCTCACCGCGACCGCCGAGTGGACTACCTCCGCCGCCCGCGAGAACGACCTCGTGCGGGCCGTCCTCACCGGCTTCTGGAGCGAGCGCCTGCCCGCGCCGACCCTCTCGGCGGTGCCCTCCTCCTCCGCCGTGCCGGCGCAGCGGCGGGCAGACGGGCCACTTCCCTCTCCCGGCGACCTCGTGGGCGCCGTCCGCGACCGGGCCGTGGCGGTGCTCTCCGGCCCCGGCGCCGTCCGGGCCGACGCCGCCGACCTGGCCCGCTCCTGCGAACTCGCCGTCCGCCTCGCCCTGTCCTGCCTGTCCGTGCCGCCGCCGGGAGAGGACGGGGTCGCGGAACTGGTGCGGGGGGCGCTGCACCGGCAGTTCAAGGCATAGCGCCCGGTGACCTGGTGACCTGGTGACCTGGTGACCTGGTGACCTGGTGGCCTAGTGACCTGGTGGCCTAGTGACCTAGTGAGCGGAGCCCGACAGCTGGAGGCCGATCACCCCCATGATCACCAGGCTGATCGAGACGATCTTCAGGACCGACACCAGGTCGCCGAGGAACACCATGCCGTAGATCGCGGTGCCCGCCGCGCCGATGCCCGTCCACACGGCGTAGGCCGGCCCCACGTCGAGCTTCTTCAGGGAGAGCGTCAGCAGGCCGAAGCTGCCCAGGGCGAACGCGCAGAAGGCGATGGTCGGCCAGAGCCTGGTGAAGCCGTGGGACAGCTTGAGACAGACGGCGAAACCGGTCTCGAGCAATCCGGCCACGACGACCAGCAGCCACGCCATGTGCTGTCCCTCCGTTGGTCCGGCCCGGTCCGGCTCGGTGCGAGTATGCACTTACCGGACTCGGGCCCACGCAAACAACGCGGTGGTCAGTCGCCTTCCGTGCGCTCACGCGTGGAGAGCAGCCGGCGCAGGGAGTACAGCCGCGCCGGGTCGGCGTGGCCCTCGGCCACCCATGCGTCCAGGGCGCAGTCCGGCTCGTCGTGACTGCACGCGCGCGGGCAGCCCTCGGTGCCCGGCTCCAGATCGGGGAAGGCGTGGATCACCCGGGACGGGTCGACGTGGTGCAGGCCGAAGGACCGGATGCCCGGGGTGTCGATCACCCAGTCGTCCGTGCCCGCCAGGGGCAGCGCCAGCGCCGAGGTCGTGGTGTGGCGGCCGCGGCCGGTCACCGCGTTCACATGGCCGGTCACCCGCCGCCGCTCCTGTGGCACCAGCGCGTTCACCAGGGTCGTCTTGCCGACGCCGGAATGACCGACGAACGCCGTGATCCGCCCGGCCAGCTGCTCGCGCACCCGCTCCGCCGCGTCGCCGTTCTCCAGCTCCTCACGGCTGGTGACGACGTACGGGATGTCGAGGTGGCCGTACAGCTCCAGCAGTTTGTCCGGCGACGCCAGGTCCGACTTCGTCATCACCAGCAGCGGGGTCAGACCGCCGTCGAAGGCCGCCACCAGGCAGCGGTCGATCAGACGGGGGCGGGGCTCCGGGTCGGCCAGGGCGGTGACGACGGCGAGCTGGTCGGCGTTGGCGACGACGACCCGCTCGTAGGGGTCGTCGTCGTCCGCGGTGCGGCGGAGCACCGAGGTGCGCTCCGCGATGCGGACGATGCGGGCGAGGGTGTCCTTCTTGCCGGAGAGATCGCCGACCAGGGAGACCCGGTCGCCCACGACGGCGGCCTTGCGGCCCAGTTCACGGGCCTTCATCGCCAGGACGACACGGTCCTCGACGAGGCAGGTCAGCCGGCCCCGGTCGACGGTGAGGACCATGCCCTCGACGGAGTCCTCGTGCTTGGGCCGGATGTGCGTACGAGGCCGGTTGCCCTTGCGGTTGGGGCGGCTGCGGATGTCGTCCTCGTCGGTGTGCTTGCCGTAGCGGCGCATGGCGAGAGTCCCTATACCCCGGACGCCCCGAGCATGCCGGTCCACAGGTCGGGGAAGTCCGGCAGGGTCTTCGCCGTCGTCGCCACGTTCTCGATCCGCACCCCCTCCACGGCCAGGCCGATGATCGCACCGGCCGTCGCCATGCGGTGGTCGTCGTAGGTGTGGAAGACCCCGCCGTGCAGCGGGCGCGGGCGGATGTGCAGGCCGTCGGCGGTCTCGGTGACGTCGCCGCCGAGCTCGTTGATCTCCTTGGTGAGCGCGGCCAGCCGGTCCGTCTCGTGCAGGCGCAGATGGGACACGCCCCGCAGGGTGGACGGGGAGTCCGCGAGGGCGGCGACCGCCGCGATGCCCGGCGTCAGCTCTCCGACGTCGCTCAGGTCGACGTCGATGCCGTGGATCGAGCCCGAGCCGGTGTAGACCAGGCCGTAGTCGGCCAGCTCGCAGGAACCGCCCATCTCGGTGAAGATCTCGCGCAGCCGGTCACCCGGCTGGGTGGTGCGGGCCGGCCAGTCCGGGATCAGCACCCGGCCGCCGGTCACCAGCGCCGCCGCCAGGAACGGCTGGGCGTTGGACAGATCCGGCTCGATCGTCAGGTCCCGGCCGAGGAGGGCGCCCGGCGTGACCCGCCAGACGTTCGGCTCGCCGCCCGACTCGGGGGTGTCCACCTGGGCGCCGACCGCGCGCAGCATGTCCACGGTCATCCGGATGTGCGGCATGGACGGCAGCGAGGAGCCGATGTGTCGGACCTCGACGCCCTGGTTGAAGCGGGGGGCGGACAGCAGCAGCGCCGACACGAACTGGGACGACGAGGAGGCGTCGATCTCCACCGGGCCGCCGTCCAGCGCGCCCGAGCCGTGCACGGTCAGCGGCAGCGCGCCACGGTCGTCGTCGTCGATCCGGGCGCCGAGGACGCGCAGCGCGTCGATGACGCCGTTCAGCGGGCGCTCGTAGGAGCGCGGGTCGCCGTCGAAGCGGACGGGGCCGTCGGCGAGGGCGGCCACCGGCGGCAGGAAACGCATCACCGTGCCGGCGTTGCCGACGTCCACCGTGGCCGGTCCGCACAGCCCCGCGGGGAGGACGCGCCAGGCCTCACCGGTGCCGTCGGGGCTGCCCGCGCCGGAGGAACTGGACGACACGGTCTCCTCGATGCCGACGCCCATCTCGCGCAGGGCGGCCGCCATCAGCAGGGTGTCGCGGGAGCGCAGCGGGCGGCGCAGCCAGCCGGGCTCGGAGGCGAGGGCGGCGAGGACGAGGGCGCGGTTGGTGACGGACTTCGACCCCGGCACGTGGACCGTCGCGTCGACGGCCTCGCTCGCGTGCGGGGCGGGCCAGAGGGCGGTGTGTGCGGGGTTCACGGGCATGCGCCCACTTTAGTCTCCGGCCGACATCCGAGTGCGGCGCCGCTGACGTCACAGGGCCAGCAGCCACCTGCCGCCGCCCATCAGGGCGCACAGACTCACCGCGTGGAAGAGGAACAGCCACAGGCCCGCCGGCACATGGGTCAGGCGGGAGAGCTGGTCGGCGTCCGAGTCGCCCGCTCCGCCGCGCGAGCGCTTCGCCTGGAGTTCGAAGGCCGGGCGGACGCCGCCGAGCAGCAGGAACCACACCACCGCGTACGCGAAGGCCGCCTGCACCTGGGGGCCGGCCAGCCAGGACACCAGCAGGAAGGTGCCGCCCGTGAGGAGCACCGTCAGGGCGCCGTAGGCGTTGCGGATCATCACCAGCATCACCACCAGGAGGGCCGTCGCCACCCACAACAGGAGGGTGATGCGGCCGGCGCCGAGGAGGGCGGCGCCGCCCAGGCCGAGCAGCGGCGGGGCGGTGTAGCCGGCGGCAGCCGTGAGGATCATGCCGAGGCCGTGCGGCTTGCCGCGGCTGACGGTCAGGCCGCTGGTGTCGGAGTGCAGACGTATCCCGGTGAGCCGGCGGCCGGTCAGCAGCGCGACCAGACCGTGGCCGCCCTCATGGGCGATGGTGATGGCGTTGCGCGAGATGCGCCAGAGGCTGTGCGGGACGACGACCGCGAGGGCCGCGACCGCGGTCGCGATCACCACCCACAGGTCGGGGTCGGACTGGGTGCCGACGAGACGGTCCCACAGGTCGGGCAGCGCGAGGGCGGCGATGCTCTCCATGGTTTGGCTGTGGCTCCCTCTCGTTGTACGGAGTCTGGCAGTGTGGCACGTATGTGCGGACGGTATGCAGCGAGTCGCAGGCCCGAGGATCTCGCAGGAGTCTTTGAGATCGACAAGTGGGAGCCCGAGGAGACCTTGGAGCCCGACTACAACGTGGCGCCGACCAAGGAGGTCTACGCCGTCCTCGACCGTCCCTTGAAGGACGCCGACGACCAGCGTCCGGTTCGCCAGCTGCGCAAGCTGAAGTGGGGGCTGGTGCCCTCCTGGTCGAAGACGCCCGAGGGCGGCGCCCGGATGATCAACGCGCGCGCGGAGACCGTCCACGAGAAGCCCTCCTACCGTCGTGCCTTCGCCGCCCGGCGCTGCATCCTGCCGGCCGACGGCTACTACGAGTGGGTCACGGCCAAGGACGAGCGGGAGCTCGAGGTCGAGGGGAAGAAGAAGCGGCCGCGCAAGCAGCCCTACTTCGTGCTCCCGGCCGACGGCTCGGTCTTCGCGATGGCCGGGCTGTACGAGTTCTGGCGCGACCGCACCCTGCCCGACGACCATCCGCGGTCCTGGTGGGTGACCTGCTCGGTGATCACGACCGAGGCGGAGACCTCCCCGCTCGCCGTGGCCCCCGCCGACGGGCCGCACGCCCTCGCCGACATCCACCCCCGGATGCCACTGATGCTCACCCCGGACCGCTGGGACGCCTGGCTGGACCCGGCGCGCACCGACGTCGAGGACCTGCGCCGGCTCCTCGAACCCCCGCCGGCCGGCCTGATGCGCGCCTACCCGGTGTCCACGGCCGTCAGCAACGTCCGCAACAACGGCCCGGAGCTGCTGAAGGAGCTGGAGGGGCCGGAAGAGGGCACACTCTTCTAGCGTGACCACTGAGATCATCGGCACGGACGCGGGAGACGCCCGCATCACCTGGCGCCCCGCCGAGAAGCCGAAACTCGTCCTCGCCGTCAGCCACGGCGCGGGCGGCGGCATCGAGGCCCGCGACCTTCAGGCCCTCGCCGCGGTGCTGCCAGGGCACGGGGTGAGCGTCGCCCTCGTGGAGCAGCCCTGGCGGGTGGCCGGCAAGAAGGTCGCCACCGCGCCGAAGACCCTCGACGTCGGCTGGCGCGGGATCTGGCCGGCCGTCGCCCGGCCCGGCCTGCCGGTGATCTCCGGCGGGCGCTCGGCGGGCGCGCGGGTCGCCTGCCGTACCGCGGCCGAGCTCGGGGCGCACGCCGTGCTCGCGCTCGGCTTCCCGCTCCACCCGCCGGGCAGGCCGGAGAAGTCCCGCGCCGACGAACTGCTCGGCGCCGGGGCGCCCACCCTCGTCGTCCAGGGCGGCAACGACGCCTTCGGCAAGCCGGCGGAGTTCCCCGAGGGCGCGTACGAGCTCGTGGAAGTGCCGTACGGCGATCACGGGTTCGCCGTGCCCAAGCGGGCCTCGATCACCCAGGAGCAGGCGCTGGAGGTCGTCACCGCCTCGGTCGTCGAGTGGATCGCGTCACTGGGTTAGGACAGGCCCCAAGGGCCGGGGAATGGGGAAGGGCGGCTCGATGTTGAGGCGGACAGAAGTGCTGAACATCCGGCACCGACGTCAGTGGGAGAGGAAGTCCGCCGCATGGGTTCGACCATCTGCCCGACCGCCAGCAGCCGTGCCGACCTGGACTGGACGGTGCTGCATGCGGCCAAGACCGCTCCTATTCGAGCGGCGGCGGGCACGGGTAGTCGTCTATCCTCCGATTCGAGTGGGATCGGTTTCGGTCCTGCCCGCGATCTTGAGGAGGTGGGTCCGGTCACCGGTACCGACGCAGGGACCGACAACGGCCAGGCGGAGCTGCCCGAGGGCCAGGGCGTGAGCGGTGAGAGGGGCATGGAGTCCACCGCCGAGCGCAGTGCGCGCTTCGAACGGGACGCGCTCGAGTTCCTCGACCAGATGTACTCGGCCGCCCTGCGCATGACGCGCAACCCGGCGGACGCGGAGGACCTGGTACAGGAGACGTACGCGAAGGCGTACGCGTCCTTCCACCAGTTCCGTGAGGGCACCAACCTCAAGGCCTGGCTGTACCGGATCCTCACCAACACCTTCATCAACTCGTACCGCAAGAAGCAGCGCGAACCCCAGCGCTCCGCGGCCGAGGAGATCGAGGACTGGCAGCTGGCGCGCGCCGAGTCGCACATGTCCACAGGTCTGCGCTCCGCCGAGTCGCAGGCGCTGGACCACCTGCCCGACTCGGACGTGAAGGAAGCACTGCAGGCGATCCCCGAGGAGTTCCGCATCGCCGTCTATCTCGCCGATGTCGAGGGCTTTGCGTACAAGGAGATCGCGGACATCATGGGGACACCCATCGGCACGGTGATGTCCCGGCTGCACCGGGGCCGTCGTCAACTGCGCGGCATGCTCGAGGACTACGCCCGTGAGCGCGGACTGGTCCCGGCCGGCGCCGGAGAGTCGAACGAAGCGAAAGGTTCGGGCTCATGAGCTGCGGAGATCCGCACGAGACGGACTGCAGTGAGGTCCTCGACCACCTGTACGAGTATCTCGACAGTGAGATGCCTCCTCTCGACCGGGACAAGTTCCAGCACCACTTCGAGGAGTGCTCCCCCTGCCTGGAGAAGTACGGGCTGGAGGAGGCCGTGAAGAAGCTGGTCAAGCGGTGCTGCGGGCATGACGACGTGCCGAGCGACCTGCGCGCCAAGGTCATGGGCCGGCTCGACCTGATCCGCTCCGGTCAGGCCGTCCCCGACCATGACGTGACCGCCACGCCACAGGAGTCCTGACCCCAGGACCCGTGATCGCGTCGGCGTCACCCGAATGTGCTAATCCGCGGGTGATGCACCCGCACCCGCCCTCGGCCGTCCTAGGCTCCTGAGCCCGGACAGGCACGGCTGGGGAGGCGTCATGAAGGGCATTCCGGCGCGGGCACGCGGTTACGTCGCCTGCGCCGCCCTCGTGGCCCTGCTCTGCACGGTGGTGCCGCTGCACTCCGTACGGACCCCCTGGTGGGCGGTCGCCCTGCTCGCGGCCCTGTACGCCGGGAGCGATCAGTTCGCCCGGCGCCGGTTCGCCGGCGCCCTGCACCCCGTGCTGCTCGCCGCGGCCTTCCTGCTCGCGCCGCCCGCGGCCGCCCTCGTTCCGCTGCCCGGGGCGCTGTTCTCGCATGTCGAGCAGCGCCCCATTGTGCTGCGCCGCGTCTGGCGGGCCGCCCAGTCCTCGCTCGCCGTGTGGGCCGCGGCCCGGGTGCACGGGGCGCTCGGCGGGCGGGACGCCGTCGTCGGCTCCGACTTTCCCTGCGTACTGCTGCCGGCGGGCGCGGCCGTGCTGGTGTTCTGCGCCGCGCTCGCCCTCCTCGACGGCGGGATGCTCGCGCTCGCCGAGGGGCTGCCGCTGCGGCGGTGCTGCCGGGAGCTGTTCCTGCGCTCCCTGGCACCCCTCACGGTGCACGGGCTCGCCGGGCTGATGATGGCCGTGCTGTGGCGCAGCCCGTTCGGGCCCGTCGCCGCGCTGCTCGTGCTGTTCCCGATGGCCGTGTCGTGGTGGGTGTTCGCGCAGTACCACCGGGAGCGCGCGGCCCACCAGGCGACGATCCGCGCGCTGGTGCAGGCCGTCGACATCAAGGACGGCTACACCCGCGGGCACAGCGAGCGCGTCGGACAGGCCTCGATGATGATCGGGCGCGAACTGGGCATGGCCGACAGCCGGATCGAGATGCTCCGCTTCGCCGGGATCCTGCACGACGTCGGCAAACTCGGCGTCCCCACCCGGCTGTTGCGCAAGGACGGGCCGCTGACGCCCCAGGAGCGGCGGGTGATCGAACTGCATCCCGAGTACGGGCACGAGATCACCCGGGGCATCTCCTTCCTCGGCGAGGCCCGCTCGGCGATCCTCCACCACCACGAACGCATCGACGGCAGCGGCTACCCGTACGGCCTGGTGGGCGTTCAGATCCCGGAGTCCGCGCGCGTGGTCGCCGTCGCGGACGCCTTCGACGCGATGACGTCGACCCGGTCGTACAGCCGGGCCCGGCCGGTGGAGGTGGCGCTGGAGGAGCTGCGGCGGTGCGCGGGCACCCAGTTCGACCCCCGGATGGTCACGGCGCTGACCCGGGTCGTCGGGCGCGACGGCTGGCATCCGGCCGTGACCGCCGAGGAGACCCGGCCCGCGGTGCCCTCGCCGGTCCAGGCCCCCGAGGACCGGTCCGAGGCACGGCGATGACCTTCTGCCGCTCCCTCGTCGCCCTCTACGCCGCCGCCGCCCTCCTCGTCGCCGGCTCCCTCCTCGTCACGTTCACGACCTGCGTCGAGGAACGCGTCGTCGCACTCGCCTTCGGGATCCTCGTCGCCACGGGCGAGCTGATCCGGTGGAGCGGGCCCGTGCTGCGCGAGGCCGCGCCGCTGGGCGCCGCCGGATCGCTGGCCTACGCGCTGGTCGGGGAGCACGCCGGGCATCCCACCCATCACGGGGTCGCGCAGGTCGTGTCGGTGGTGGTCGCCGCCTCCCTGCTGGGCAGCGTGCCGCACCTGGCCCGCGGGCAGGGGCCCGTCCTCGACCACCTGGTCCGCCGGGTCCTGGCCGTCGGGTTCGCCGCCGTCTGCTTCCAGCCCCTCTACAACCGCGGGGTCTTCGACGGCTGGAGCGGTCCCGCCTACGCGCTGCTGCTGCTCGCGCTGCTCGTCCTGACCGTCCTGTGCGACGCCGTGGTCGCCGCGGTGCTCGCCCACTCCCGCACCGGCTGGCCGTTCGCCCCGCTGCTGCGCGACGAGCTGCGCGCCGTGCCCGGGATCGGGTCGGCGGTGTGCGCGACGGGCGCGGTGATGGCGCTCGCGGTGGCCGTCGTCGGACTGTGGGCGCTGCCCGTGTTCTCCGTGCCGCTGCTGCTCACCCAGCTGTCCCTGCGCCGGTACGCGGCCGTCCGGGCCACCTACCGGCAGACCATCGCCTCCCTGGCCCGCGCCACCGAGATCGCCGGGTACACCCCGGCCGGGCACGCCCGCCGGGTGGCCGCCCTCAGCCAGGCCGTGGGCCGGGACCTCGGGCTGCCGGAGGCGGAGCGGACCGTCCTGGAGTACGCGGCGCTCATGCACGACATCGGCCAGCTCAGCCTCGTCGACCCGGTCCCCGCCGGGGCCACGGCGGACCTGCCGGCGGCGGAGCAGCGGCGGATCGCGCTGCTCGGCGGTGCCGTCGTCCGGCAGACGGGAGCGGGTGCCGAGGTCGCGGCGGTCGTCGAGCGGCAGGCCGACCCCTACCCGGAGCAACCGGTGGCCGCCCGCATAGTCAGGGTGGTCAACGCGTACGAGGAGAAGGTGCAGGGTACCGGTCCCGGCGGGCCCCTCACCGCCCTGGAGGAGCTGCGTCTGGGCACCGGTGGGGAGTACGCGCCCGACGTGGTGGAGGCGCTGGCCAGAGTGCTGTCGAGGAGCTGTCTGACCTTGCCCGAGGGTGGGTAACCCATGGGTAATGAGCGGCCCTGAGGCCACACGTGGTTGGATGCGAGGGAGAGAGTGTCCGGGGGCACTGGCCAGCCCACAGAACGGAACTGGCAGGCGGGAATCGTGAGGATCTTCGGCAAGGGACGGCACCGGCCCTCCGCCTCCTGGCGGCAGGCCACAGACCGCGCGTTCACGCTGATCGGCGACGGGCGGTACGAGGACGCGGGCGCGCTGCTGACACGTGCCGCGGACCTGGAACCCTGGCTGTCCGAGTCCTGGTTCAACCTCGCCCTGCTGCACAAGTTCCGGCACGACTGGGAGCAGGCCCGCACCGCCGGTCTGCGCGCCGTCGCGCTGCTCGACCGCGAGGCCGGGGCGCCCGACTGGTGGAACGTCGGCATCGCCGCGACCGCCCTGCAGGACTGGCCGCTGGCCCGCCGCGCCTGGCAGGCCTACGGGCTGCACGTGCCGGGCGCCGCCACCGGCGCCGGCGAACCCGTCGGCATGGAGCTGGGCAGCGCGGCCGTGCGGCTGTCGCCCGAGGGCGAGGCCGAGGTGGTGTGGGGGCGGCGGCTGGACCCCGCCCGCATGGAGGTGCTGTCGATCCCGCTGCCCTCCTCCGGGCGGCGCTGGGGCGAGGTCGTGCTGCACGACGGCGTGCCCCACGGGGAGCGGACCACGACCGCCGGGCACTCCTACCCGGTCTTCGACGAGATCGAGCTGTGGGCGCCGTCGCCCGTGCCGACCTGGGTGGTCCTCCTGGAGGCGGCCAGCGAGGCGGACCGGGACGCGCTGGAGCAGCTGGCTGCCGACGCGGGGTTCGCGGCGGAGGACTGGTCGTCGTCGGTGCGGTTGCTGTGCCGGATGTGCTCGGAGTCGCGGATGCCGTCGGACGAGGGGGACGGCGAGCATCTGGATCCGCACGATCACAGTGAGCCGGGGCACCCTGGCCCGCTCGGTCACCGGACCGACGGGCAGCTGTGGATGCCGGAGCGGGAGTGCGGGGTGGCTGCGCCGGCTTCGCTGGTGAGGGGGTTGTTGGACGGGTGGGTTGCGGACAGCCCTGATTCTCGGGACTGGCGGGATCTGGAAGAGGTTTGCTAGGACCGGTTTTCGGCTGCGGGTTCGTCGTGGCTGGTCGCTCCCCCACTCTCGGCTGCGCTCGAGCGGGAGGGACCCCCATCGCGGCGGAGCCGCACGTCAGATGCCGCCCGCGCCCCTTAGGGGGCGCGATCCCCCGTACCCTGTATCAGCAACTTCACCCCCTGTTTTACTGAGGAAGGCATCGTCGGTCATGGCGCAGCAGGACACCGATCAGCAGCACGCGGGCGTGCTCCCCGTGGACGACGAGGGCTTCGTCATCGACACCGAGGAGACGGAGGCGCGCGAGCTGGCCTGGCGTGAGGCCGGTACCTCGCGGCCGATCACAGTCGTCGGGAACCCGGTGCTGCACAAGGAGTGCAAGGACGTCACCGAGTTCGGTGAGGAGCTGCGCCGGCTGGTCGCGGACATGTTCGCCTCGCAGCACACCGCCGAGGGTGTGGGCCTGGCCGCCAACCAGATCGGGGTCGACCTGAAGGTCTTCGTCTACGACTGCCCCGACGACGAGGGCGCCCGGCACACCGGCGTCGTCTGCAACCCCAAGCTCGTCGAACTCCCCGCGGACCGGCGCCGGCTGGACGACAGCAACGAGGGCTGCCTGTCGGTGCCGACCGCGTACGCGCCGCTCGCCCGCCCCGACTACGCCGAGGTGACCGGGCAGGACGAGCAGGGCAACCCGATCAAGGTACGCGGCACGGGGTACTTCGCGCGGTGTCTGCAGCACGAGACCGACCACCTGTACGGGTACCTCTACATCGACCGGCTGTCCAAGCGCGAACGCAAGGACGCCCTGCGGCAGATGGCCGAGAACGAGCCCCGCTACCCCGTGGTCGCCAACGACTGAGGGCCGCGGAACGTGCGCCGGTAGGCGTTGGGGGTCGTTCCCAGCGCCTGCACGAACTGGTGGCGCAGGGCGCCCGCCGTGCCGAAGCCGGCCCGCCAGGCGATCGCGTCCATCGTCTCGTCCGTCGCCTCCAGCAACTGCTGGGCCAGCAGCACCCGTTGACGCAGCAGCCAACGGTAGGGCGTGGTGCCCGTCTCCTGCTGGAAACGGCGGGCGAAGGTGCGCGAAGACATATGGGCGCGTTCGGCGAGCTGATCGACGGTGACCTCCTGGTCGAGGTGCTGCTCCATCCACGCGAGCACGTCGCCGACGGTGTCGCACCGTGAACGGGGAAGCGGCCGTTCGATGTACTGGGCCTGGCCGCCGTCCCGGTGCGGCGGCACCACCATCCGCCGGGCGATGCGGTTGGCGACCTCGGGGCCCTGTTCCTTGCGGACCAGGTGCAGACAGGCGTCGATGCCGGCGGCCGTGCCGGCCGAGGTGATCACCGGGTCCTCGTCGACGTAGAGCACGTCGGGTTCGACGACGGTGCGCGGGTACTGCCGGGCCAGTTGCTCCGCGTGCCGCCAGTGCACCGCGCACCGGCGCCCGTCCAGCAGTCCGGCCGCGCCCAGCACGAACACCCCGGAGCAGACGCTGAGCACGCGCGTCCCCCGGTCCACGGCCCGGCGCAGCGCGTCGAGCAGCTCCGGCGGGAAGTCCCGCTTGCCGTAGGTCTCCCCGGCGGGGACGGCGATCAGGTCGGCGCTCTCCAGCCGTTCGAGCCCGTGCTCCGTGCTCAGGGTGAAGCCCGCGTGGGTGCTCAGCGTCGGCCCCTCCGCCGAGGCGACGGCGAAATCGTAGACCGGCAGCCCTTCGTCGCTGCGGTCGATCCCGAAGACCTCGCAGACGACGCCGAGTTCGAAGGGGTGCACACCGTCCAGGAGGATCGCGGCCACGTTCGTCAGCATGCTGCCAGTGTGCCGTAGGAGTGGCAGTAATTTGAAGGTGTACGGCAGTCCTGCCAGTGTCAGGAGTGTTCGTCGCGGACGACGATTACCTCATGAACGAACTCACCGGATACCTGACCGCCCTGGCCGTCTTCCTCCTCCTCACGGCTCCGGCGCTCGTGGGACTGCTCCACGAGCGCCGGATCGACCGCCGGCTGAAGGCCGCGAAGACCCCTCGGCCGCAGCCTCAGAAGTCCTCGTCCAGGTCGACGGTGCCCTCCACCGCGACCTGGTACGCCGACGGGCGGCGCTCGAAGAAGTTGGTCAGCTCCTGAACACCCTGCAGCTCCATGAAGGAGAAGGGGTTCTCGGAGCCGTAGACCGGGGCGAAGCCGAGCCGCTGCAGACGCTGGTCGGCGACGCACTCCAGGTACTGCCGCATCGAGTCGGTGTTCATGCCCGGCAGGCCGTCACCGCACAGGTCGCGCGCGAACTGCAGCTCGGCCTCGACGGCCTCCCGGAGCATGTCGGTGACCTGCTCCTGGAGCTTGTCGTCGAAGAGCTCCGGCTCCTCCTTGCGGACCGTGTCGACCACGTCGAAGGCGAAGCTCATGTGCATCGTCTCGTCGCGGAACACCCAGTTGGTGCCGGTGGCCAGGCCGTGCAGCAGACCCCGGCTGCGGAACCAGTACACATACGCGAAGGCGCCGTAGAAGAAGAGGCCCTCGATGCACGCGGCGAAGCAGATCAGGTTGAGGAGGAAGCGGCGGCGGTCGGCCTGGGTCTCCAGGCGGTCCAGCTTCTCGACCTCGTTGATCCAGCGGAAGCAGAACTCGGCCTTCTCGCGGATGGAGGGGATGTTCTCCACCGCGTCGAAGGCGGCCGCGCGGTCCTCCGGGTCGGGAAGGTAGGTGTCCAGGAGCGTCAGATAGAACTGGACGTGCACGGCCTCCTCGAACAGCTGCCGCGACAGATACAGCCGCGCCTCGGGGGAGTTGATGTGCTTGTACAGCGTCAGCACCAGGTTGTTCGCCACGATCGAGTCGCCCGTCGCGAAGAACGCGACCAGCCGGCCGATCATGTGCTGCTCGCCCTCGGACAGCTTCGCGAGGTCCGCGACGTCCGAGTGGAGGTCGACCTCCTCCACGGTCCAGGTGTTCTTGATGGCGTCCCGGTAGCGCTCGTAGAAGTCCGGGTAGCGCATCGGGCGCAGAGTCAGCTCGAAGCCCGGGTCGAGCAGGTTCGTGTTACGGCTGGTCATTATTGGCAGGCCTCGCAGGACTCGGGGTTTTCCAGGGAGCAGGCGACGGCCTCTGCGGGCGCCGGCTGCTGAACGGGGACGGTGGCCTGGGCGGCGCGGGCGATGCGGGTCGCCGGGCGCGAGCGCAGGTAGTACGTGGTCTTCAGACCCGACTTCCACGCGTACGCGTACATCGAGGAGAGCTTGCCGATGGTCGGCGTCTCCAGGAACAGGTTCAGGGACTGCGCCTGGTCCAGGTACGGGGTGCGGGCGGCGGCCATGTCGATCAGGCCGCGCTGCGGGATCTCCCACGCCGTGCGGTACAGGGCGCGCACGTCCGCCGGGATCCAGGCGAAGTCCTGCACCGAGCCGTTGGCGTCGCGCAGCGCCTCACGGGTGCGGGCGTCCCAGACGCCGAGCTCCTTGAGGTCGTTCACCAGATACGAGTTGACCTGGAGGAACTCGCCGGACAGCGTCTCGCGCTTGAACAGGTTGGACACCTGCGGCTCGATGCACTCGTACACGCCGGCGATGGAGGCGATGGTGGCGGTGGGCGCGATCGCCAGCAGCAGCGAGTTGCGCAGGCCGGTCGCCGCGATCCGCTCGCGCAGCGCCGCCCAGCGCTCCGGCCAGGTGAACTCGACGCCGTAGTGGTCGGGGTGCAGCACTCCCCGGGCGGTCCGGGTCTTCTCCCAGGCGGGCAGCGGGCCGCTGCGCTCGGCGAGATCGGCGGACGCCTCGTATGCGGCGAGCATGATGCGTTCGGCGATCCGGGTGGACAGCGCCTTCGCCTCGGCCGAGTCGAAGGGCAGCCGCAGCTTGAAGAAGACGTCCTGCAGACCCATCGCGCCGAGGCCGACCGGCCGCCAGCGGGCGTTGGAGCGGCCCGCCTGCTCGGTCGGGTAGAAGTTGATGTCGACGACCCGGTCGAGGAAGGTGACGGCCGTGCGGACGGTCTCGTCCAGCCGCTCCCAGTCGATGTCGCCGGCCGTGGCGTCGACGAACGCGCCGAGGTTCACCGAGCCCAGGTTGCACACGGCCGTCTCGCCGTCGTCCGTGACCTCCAGGATCTCCGTGCACAGGTTGGAGGAGTGCACGACATGGCCCGGCTCGGCCGTCTGGTTGGCGGTGCGGTTGGCGGCGTCCTTGAAGGTCATCCAGCCGTTGCCGGTCTGCGCGAGGGTACGCATCATGCGGCCGTACAGGTCACGGGCCGGGATGGTCTTCTTCGCGAGACCGTCCGCCTCCGCCTTGCGGTAGGCGGCGTCGAACTCCTCGCCCCACAGGTCGACCAGCTCGGGCACGTCGGAGGGGGAGAACAGCGACCAGTCGGCGTCGGCGTTGACCCGGCGCATGAACTCGTCCGGGATCCAGTGCGCGAGGTTCAGGTTGTGCGTACGGCGGGCGTCCTCGCCGGTGTTGTCCCGCAGTTCAAGGAACTCCTCGATGTCGGAGTGCCAGGTCTCCAGGTAGACGGCGGCCGCGCCCTTGCGCCGGCCGCCCTGGTTCACGGCGGCGACGGAGGCGTCCAGGGTCTTCAGGAACGGGACGATGCCGTTGGAGTGCCCGTTGGTCCCGCGGATCAGCGAACCGCGGCTGCGGATGCGGGAGTACGACAGTCCGATGCCGCCGGCGTGCTTCGACAGCCGGGCCACCTGGTGGTAGCGGTCGTAGATGGAGTCCAGCTCGTCGATCGGGGAGTCGAGGAGGTAGCAGGAGGACATCTGGGGGTGCCGCGTACCGGAGTTGAAGAGGGTGGGGGAGGACGGCAGATAGTCGAGCCGGCTCATCAGCCGGTAGAGCGCGGCGACCTCGTCAAGGGAGCGGACGCCCGCTTCTGAATTGGGCGCAGTGTTTTCGGCGAGGCCGCAGGCGACGCGCAGCAGGAAATGCTGGGGTGTCTCGACGACCTTGCGGGTGATCGGGTGCCGCAGCAGGTAGCGGCTGTGCAGGGTGCGCAGACCGAAGTAGCCGAAACGGTCGTCGGCGTCGGCGTCGACCAGCGCGTCGAGGCGGGCCGCGTGGACGCGCACGAACTCGGCGGTGCGGTCCGCGATCAGGCCCTCGCGGTGGCCGACGGCGACCGACGTGGTGAACGACGTGACGTCCTGCGAGGCGGCCTCCGCGGCGATGCCGACGGTCAGCAGCCGGGCGGCCAGCTTCGAGTAGGCGGGGTCCTCGGAGATCAGGCCGGCGGCCGCCTCCGTGGCCAGCTCGCGCAGCTCCGCCTCGTCGGCCCGCGCGGACCGGCCGCGCAGGGCCGCGGCGGCGACCCGGCCGGGGTCGGCGTCGGGCAGGTCGGCGGTCAGCTCGGTCAGGGTACGCAGCAACGCGGTACCGGGACCGTCGGTCTCCAGCTCGGTCACTGAAGCCGGTTCGGCTGGCGCGATGGTCACGTGAGGCTCTCCCTCGCTCGGCGGTGGACCTGGCGGAGGGCAGGGGGCAGCACACGAGCGCACGGGGCGTCGCGTCCACCGGCCCACTCCACGAGGCCCGGACGTCAGGGCACCCGGACCTGATGGGCCGGGCACGCTGTCGGCAGGTCCTCGGACTGACGCTCGTGCGCGGCTGTTCTGAATACAGATGTGCACAAGTACACCGTTGCGGGACAGTTCCGGATTCGCACCGGATTCCCCTGTGGCGACAGCGAGCACGAGCATACATCTTGTGCTCGCCTGTCACGCCACCCCCAGATGTTGTGTCGAGGTGGTTTCAGAGCGTCAACTTATAGGTGAGGAGAGTGAAGTCGCCCAGCTCCGGGACGGGGTTCCAGTCCCGCTCGGGTGTACGGACGAAGCCGAGACGTTCGTAGATGCGGTGGGCGGCGTACATGGTGCGCTGGGTCGACAGGACGACGGTGGTGCAGCCCTCGACGGCTCGCGCGCGCTCGACGCAGGCCCGCACCAGAGCCTCGCCCGCGCCCCGGCCACGAGCGGTACGGCCGACCGCGAGCATACGGATCTCGGTCTCCCCGGGGCCCGCGATGTCCGTCATGAGGTTGCCCGGGCCCGGGACGAAGGTGACTCCGCCGAGGAGGACGCCGCCCTCGACGGCCACGAATACCTCGGCGGCCGACGCCCGCTCCGCGACGTTCTTGAGCTTGTGGAGGTACGGGTCGCTCTCTCCGAAGTCGAGGAGACCGTCGTCCAGATAGGCGCGGGCGGTCAGCTCGCCGAGCGCCTCGAACTCGCCGTTCTCCACCCGCCGTATCACGATGTCCATGGGCCCGAGTCTGCCGGACGCCCGCGCCCGCGGGCTCGTGACTTTCGCGACGCGGCGGCCGAGTCGCGGGGCGTGGCGGGAGTGATTCCATGGAGGTAGGCGTTGTCGCCCTCCAGAACACACCGTGACCAGGGGCGTTCGTCACCCGCCCGGCAAGCAACGGCCGCGCAACGCGCCGATGGCGACGCTCGATCCGAGATGCGGCTGTCACCGCGTCGGGGCGTCGTCCTCGCCCGCCGGCACCGACTGCCGAGGCGTCTGGAGGCCCGCCGCGGCGTCACCCGCCCCAAGAAGTGGCGCCGATGGGTCTCCTACGCGAACCTGACAGGCTCGTCTGGCTGATCGCCGTGCCGGCCATCGTCGCGTGGTGCGCGGAGGGCCTTTACAGGCCCTGTCTGCTCGTCGGCGGCGTGGGCGCGGGGAAGGCCGCCGTCCTGGTGCGGCTCAGCGAACTGCTGCAGCCGGGCATGCAGCCCGGTACCTCGCTCCCGCCCGTACCGGGCTCCACATGTCTGCCTGATGCAAGTTCCAGCTCTGCCCCCACCCTCCCCGGGGCTCGGTGCCCCGGGGAGAGATCCGCGAGCCGTTCTGCCGCCGGCAGCAGGCCCTGCTCCCCGGCCGGTCCGCCGCTGCTTCCCCGGGATCCTGAGCAGGAAGACCCCGCACTGGGTCGGCATGCGCGTCCGGGAAGTGGACCGCTTCTGGGACGTGATGGCCGGCCGGACCCGCGACTGGGGCGTGCTTCCCCGTGAGCTCGGGCCCTGGCCTGTCGGGCCGTCAGTGGGCGCTGCCCGCCGTCGCCGGAGGCAGCTCCACCTGCACCCCCGCGTCCCCGGCGTCCGCCGTGTAGTCCTCCGGCTTTGTCTCGTCGACGCCCTCGGGGGCCTTGGCCGCCTTCAGGACGAAGGTGAGGACCACGGTGACGACGACGTTGAGGACGAACGCCGTCAGGCCGATGTAGCCGATCTCGCCGATGCCCGGGATCTCCTTCGCCGAGCCGCCGAAGTGCTTCTGGGTCGGGGAGGCCACGCCGTACGCGGCGAAGGTGCCGTAGATCATGCCGACCGCCCAGCCGGCGAGCAGCGCCCAGCGGTGGAACCAGCGGGTGAAGAGGCCGCCGACCAGGGCCGGGAAGGTCTGCAGGATCCAGATGCCGCCCAGCAGCTGGAAGTTGATGGCGACCGTCTTGTCCATGGTGAGGACGAACACCAGGGCCCCCACCTTCACAAGGAGCGAGACCAGCTTGGAGACCTTCGTCTCCTGCGCGGGCGTCGCGTCCGGCTTGATGAAGTCCTTGTAGATGTTGCGGGTGAAGAGATTCGCGGCCGCGATCGACATGATGGCGGCCGGCACGAGCGCGCCGATGCCGATCGCCGCGAACGCCACGCCCGCGAACCAGTCGGGGAACATGTCCTCGAACAGCTGCGGGATCGCCAGCTGCCCGTTGGTGACCTTGACGCCGGCCGCGATCGCCATGAAGCCCAGCAGGGCCAGCAGGCCCAGCATCAGGGAGTACAGCGGCAGGATCGTGGTGTTGCGGCGGATCACGTTCCGGCTGCGCGAGGACAGCGTCGCGGTGATCGAGTGGGGGTACATGAACAGCGCCAGAGCCGAGCCCAACGCCAGCGTCGCGTACGTCCACTGGCCCGGTTCCGCCGGGGCCAGCGCGCCGCGCGGCTTGCCCGTGGCCGGGTTGGTCCGGCTGAACGCCTCGCCCGCCTTGGCGAAGATGTCGTCGAAGCCGCCCAGCTTGATCGGGATGTAGATGATCGCCACCGCGATGACGATGTAGATCAGCGTGTCCTTCACGAACGCGATCAGCGCGGGGGCCCGAAGTCCGGACGAGTAGGTGTACGCCGCCAGCACGCCGAACGCGATCAGCAGCGGCAGGTCCTTCACGAACCAGTTGGTGTCCTCGCCGCCGCCGACGCCCATCACGTCGAGCACGGCCTGGATGCCGACCAGTTGGAGCGCGATGTACGGCATCGTCGCCAGGATGCCGGTGACGGCGACGGCCAGCGACAGGCCCTTCGAGCCCCAGCGCCCTCGCACGAAGTCCGAGGTCGTGACGTAGCCGTGCTTGTGGGAGACCGACCACAGGCGGGGCAGGAAGGTGAAGATCAGCGGGTAGACGAGGATCGTGTAGGGCACGGCGAAGAAGCCGGCCGCGCCCGCCGCGTAGATCGCCGCGGGCACGGCGACGAACGTGTACGCCGTGTACAGGTCGCCGCCGAGCAGGAACCAGGTGACCCAGGTGCCGAACGACCGGCCGCCCAGGCCCCATTCGTCCAGGCTGTGCTCGTTCTCGGCCTTGCGCCAGCGCGCGGCCAGGAAGCCCATGGCCGTGACGGCCAGGAAGAAGAAGATGAAGACGGCGAGTGCCACGCCGTTCACGCCGTCGTTCACTTCGACGCACCCCCGCCCTGGGTCGTGCGGCCGCGCTGGTCCCGCTGCCACAGCTTGTACGCGATCATCGTGAGCGCCGTGGAGATCAGCACCCACAGCATCTGGTACCAGTAGAAGAAGGGGATCCCTATGAACGCCGGATCCACCTTCGCGTACGAACCCACCCACAGCATCGCCACGAAGGGCGCGATCAGACAGAGGGCGATGACGACGCGCACAGGCGTCACCACCGGTTCCCTCGTTTCTTCGTCGGACATCGGCGGTTCCGTCCCCTCACTCTGATCGCCTTGATCACAGATGTAATGCGCAGGCAATGTAAGTGACGGATAAGCCCAGCGGAAGACCCTCCACAGAGCCTCTACTCGGCAGGCCGCTTCAGGCGCGCCACGAACTTGTACCGGTCGCCCCGGTAGACCGACCGCACCCACTCCACCGGCTGGCCGTCCTTGTCCAGCGAATGGCGGGAGAGCATCAGCATCGGCAGGCCCACGTCGGTGCCCAGGAGGCCCGCCTCGCGCGGAGTGGCCAGGGAGGTCTCGATGGTCTCCTCGGCCTCGGCGAGATGGACGCCGTAGACCTCGGCCAACGCCGTGTAGAGGGACGTGTACTTGACCAGTGACCTGCGCAGCGCCGGGAAGCGCTTCGCGCTGAGGTGGGTCGTCTCGATCGCCATCGGCTCGCCGTTGGCCATGCGCAGCCGCTCGATGCGCAGCACGCGCCCGCCGGCCGTGATGTCGAGCAGGTCGGCGAGGCGGTCGTCGGCGGTGATGTAGCCGACGTCCAGGAGCTGTGAGGTCGGTTCGAGGCCCTGGGCGCGCATGTCCTCGGTGTACGAGGTGAGCTGGAGCGCCTGGGACACCTTGGGCTTGGCGACGAACGTGCCCTTGCCCTGGATGCGTTCGAGCCGGCCCTCGACGACGAGTTCCTGCAGGGCCTGGCGGACGGTCGTGCGCGAGGTGTCGAACTCGGCGGCCAGGGTGCGCTCCGGCGGGACCGGAGTGCCCGGGGACTGTGTCTCCGTGATGTCGAGCAGGTGCTTCTTCAGGCGGTAGTACTTGGGCACGCGCGCGGTACGGACGGTCGCCCCACCCTCGTTCTCCGCACTGCTGACATCGGTGCTCATGGCCTGCCTTCCCGGCTACGGATGGGGTCACATCGTGGCACGGCCGCGGCGATGCCGCCGCGCCGTTCCGTGATCCTCTCTGTATACCGTCGCAACCATTGCTGGTCTAGTCCACCAAGCAAATGGTCTACCGGCACAGCCCCCGTCGGCGGCGATGTTTTCGACAGCTTCTTACTTAAAGGTTCCTGCATATGTAGGTCCAATAACGGCTGGTCGGAGGGGGTTCGACCACCCTTGACAGACCTATTGGCCTGAGCCAAGCTCTGCGCACTGGTCTACACCATTGGTCCAGGTCCAGGTTGGGTTCAGGTCCCGACCCGTGGGCGGGGGGTGTGGCATCCCTGAGGAGGATGGCGTGAAGCGCAAGCTGATAGCCGCGATCGGTATCGCGGGCATGATGGTCTCCCTCGCGGCGTGCGGGGACGACAGCGGGAGCGGGGACTCGAAGGGCGCCGACGCCAAGGAGCTGACCGTCTGGCTCACCGTCGACGCGCAGAACAACTGGCCCGACCTGGTCAAGGCCGCCGACGCCGCGGTGCAGAAGGCACACCCGGGCGTCAAGATCAACCACGAGTACTACGGCTGGCCGGACAAGAACACCAAGCTCGACGCGGTCCTCGCCACCGACAAGGCCCCCGACGTCGTCGAGATGGGCAACACCGAGATGCTCGGCTACATGGTCAAGGGCGCCTTCGCCCCCCTGGACGCCGCCAAGTTCGACAACTCCTCCGCCTGGCTCGACGGCCTCAAGGCCTCCGTGACGTACGACGGCAAGACCTACGGCGTTCCGTACTACGCCGGCGGCCGCGTCGGGAACTGGCGCAAGGACCTCTTCGCCTCGGTGGGCGTCACGTCCACGCCGAAGACGTACGCGGAGCTGACCGCCGCCCTGGACAAGGTCCAGAAGAAGGAGGGCGACCAGTTCTCCGCCTGGTACCAGCCCACCCGCGACTGGTATGCGGCCATGTCCTTCGTCTACGACGCCGGCGGCTCCATCGCCAAGGAGGACGGCGGCCAGTGGAAGGCCAACCTCTCCTCGCCCGAGTCGATCAAGGGCCTCACCGACTTCAAGAACGTCGTCGACACGTACATGCACGGCGACAAGACCAAGGACGAGTCCGACCGTTACATCGTCTACGGCCAGGGCAAGTCCGGCATGATCTTCGGCGCGGCCTGGGAGGGCGCGACCTCCGAGGACCCCAAGAACGACAAGACCGGCAAGCTCAAGGGCAACCTCGAGAACTTCGTGATGCCCGGCCCGTCCGGCAAGAACCTCCCCGTCTTCCTGGGCGGCTCCGACCTCGCCGTTCCGGTGAAGTCGAAGGCGCAGGCCCTCGCCGCCGAGTGGATCAACGCGTTCACCGGCCCCGCGGGTCAGAAGGGCCTGATGGCCAAGGGCAACCTGCCCAACAACAAGACCGACCTCGCGACCCTCAAGAACGACCCGAAGACGGCCGTCCCGGCCACCGCCGCCGAGTCCAACTGGTTCGTCCCGATGGCCCCGGGCTGGGGCCAGGTCGAGAAGGCCCAGGTCCTGCAGACCATGCTGCAGAGCATCGGCACCGGCAAGCAGTCGGTCGAGGCCGCCGCGAAGGCAGCGGACGCCGCGATCGACAAGGTCATCAACACGAAGTGACCTGAGGTCAGGGCCCTGCAGCGAGCAGGGCCCTGCTCCCCGTACGACCTGTACCCGTACGACCCGTACCCGTACGACCCGTTCGACCTGAGGGACCGCTGAGGAGCGCGCGGATGAGTGCCGCAGACACGACCACTGCCGAAGTGCCGCCGACGCGGCAGTCGCCACCACCACCGCCCGTGGGCGAGCCAGGACCCAAGGGCCAAAGGCGCGGCCGGCGTTCCGGCGGGGCCGCCACCCCCTGGCTGCTGCTCGCCCCCTGTCTGCTGGTCCTCGCCCTGGTGATGGGCTATCCGCTGGTCCGGCTGGTCACCCTCTCCTTCCAGAAGTTCGGACAGTCCCAGCTCTGGGGCTTCCAGCCGGCGAAGTCGGTCGGGTTCGACAACTTCACGGGCGTGCTGGGCGACGGCGAGTTCTGGCAGGTCGTGGTCCGTACGATCGTCTTCGCGGCAGGCTGCGTGATCTTCACGATGGTCGCCGGCATGCTGATCGCGCTGCTGCTCCAGCGGGTCTCCGGCTGGGTGAAGACCCTCGTCAACATCGCGCTGGTGGCGAGCTGGGGCATGCCCGTCATCGTCGCCACCACCGTCTTCAAGTGGCTGTTCGACGCCGACTACGGCATCCTCAACGCCGTCCTGAGCAAGCTGCCGGGCGTCGAGCTGATCGGCCACAACTGGTTCGCGAGCGGCCCGCAGGGGCTCGCGGTCATCATGCTCCTGGTGGTGTGGGGCGCGGTCCCCTTCGTGGTCATCACCCTCAGCGCCGGCCTCACCCAGGTGCCCGCCGAACTGGAGGAGGCCGCCCGCCTCGACGGCGCAGGCGCCTGGGGCGTCTTCCGGTACGTCACGCTGCCCATCCTCAAGCCGATCATCGTGATGCTCACGACCCTGTCGGTCATCTGGGACATGGGCGTCTTCCCGCAGGTCTTCGTCATGCGGGGCGGGCATCCGGAGGCCGAGTTCCAGCTCCTGACGACGTACTCCTACGACCGCGCGTTCGTCGTCAACGACTACGGACAGGGCTCGGCGATCGCCCTCGTCACCGTGCTGCTGCTGCTCGGGGTGGTCGCCGTGTACATGCGTCAGATGCTGAAGATCGGAGAGGTCGAATGAGCACGCTCGCACCCCGGCGGTCCTCGCGCCTCGGCTGGAACCTCGTCGGTCTCCTCGTCTTCGCCGTCGCCGGCTTCCCCGCCTACTGGATGGTGAACACGGCCGTCAAACCCGCGAAGGACGCGATCGACCCGGACCCGAGCCTGCTGCCGACCGGCTTCACGCTCTCCAACTTCCGCCGCGCCCTGGACATCGCCGACTTCTGGGGCCCGGTGGGCCGCAGCCTGATCGTCTCCCTCGCGGTCGTCGCGATCGGCGTCGTCGTCGGCATGCTGGCCGCGCTCGCCATCTCCCGGTTCGCCTTCCGGGGCCGCAAGATCGTGATCGTCGGCATCCTGGCCGTCCAGATGATCCCGATCGTCGCCATGATCATCCCGGTCTTCCTGCTCCTGAACGACCTGGGCCAGTACGACAAGCTCTCCGGCCTGATCATCACCTACCTGACCTTCATCCTGCCCTTCACGGTGTGGACGCTGCGCGGCTTCATCGTCAACATCCCGAAGGAGCTGGAGGAGGCGGCCATGGTCGACGGCTGCACGCGGACCAGCGCCTTCATCCGCGTCGTCTTCCCCCTCCTCGCCCCCGGCATGGTCGCCACCTCGGTCTACGGCTTCATCCAGGCCTGGAACGAGTACCTGTACGCCCTCATGCTGCTCAGCCAGAAGAACCAGACGGCGACCGTCTGGCTCGGCAACTTCACCACCAAGCACGGCACCGAGTACGCCCCGATGATGGCCGGCGCCACGATGATGGCCCTGCCGATCGTCGTCCTGTTCCTCCTTGTCCAGCGCAAGATGGCCGCGGGGCTGACCGCGGGCGCCGTGAAGGGATAACGCCCCCGATGACGACATTCGCCAGCGGCACCACCGCGTTCGACAAGGACAGGCTCACCCGCGACGCCCTGACGGTCCTGCAACCCGGCTTCCCCGGCACCACCGCCCCCGACTGGCTGCTGCGCCGGCTCGGCGAGGGCCTGGCGTCGGTGGGCCTGTTCGGCAGGAACATCACATCGCCCGAACAACTCGCCGCGCTGACCGCGCAGTTGCGCGCGGAGCGGGAGGACGTCCTGGTCGCGATCGACGAGGAGGGCGGGGACGTCACGCGCCTGGAGGTGCGCACCGGCTCCAGCTTCCCCGGCAACCACGCCCTGGGCGCGGTGGACGATGTCGCCCTCACCCGGGAGGTCGCCGCGGAACTGGGCCGTCGGCTCGCCGCGTGCGGGGTGAACCTCAACTGGGCCCCGTCCGCGGACGTCAACTCCAACCCCGCCAACCCGGTGATCGGCGTCCGCTCCTTCGGCGCCGACCCGGAACTGGTCGCCCGCCACACCGCCGCCTATGTCACGGGCCTGCAGTCCGCCGGTGTGGCCGCCTGCACCAAGCACTTCCCGGGCCACGGCGACACGGCCGTCGACTCCCACCACGCGCTCCCGCGCATCGACGTCGGGACGCCCGTGCTCGGGGACCGCGAACTGACCCCGTTCCGCGCGGCCATCACCGCCGGGACCCGCGCCGTCATGAGCGCCCACATCCTGGTTCCCGCCCTGGACCCGACCCGCCCGGCCACCCTGTCCCCCCGCATCCTCACCGCCCTCCTGCGCGACGAACTCGGCTACGACGGCCTCATCGTCACCGACGGCATGGAGATGCAGGCCGTCGCCGCGACGTACGGCATCGAACGCGGCAGCGTCCTCGCGATCGCGGCCGGCGCCGATGCCATCTGCGTGGGCGGAGGCCTCGCGGACGACGAGACGGTACGTCGTCTGCGCGACGCCCTGGTCACCGCCGTCCGCACCGGCGAACTCGCGGAGGAACGCCTCGCGGACGCCGCGGACCGGGTACGGGACCTCGCGCGATGGACGGCCACGGAGCCCAAGCCCACGGCCGCGAGCGACTACGACGGCGGTAACAGCGACGGCGGCGACGGCCGCATGCGTGCCGACGTCGGTCTGATCGCCGCCCGCCGTGCCCTCCGGCTCACCGGCGGGGAGGTCTTCAGCCCCCTCACCGAACCGCCGTACGTCGCCGCGCTCACCCCCGTCGCGAACATCGCCGTCGGCGACGAGACCCCGTGGGGCGTGGCTGCGGAGCTGGTCCGGCTGTTGCCGGGCACGGAGACGGGCAGTTTCGCCGGCCCGGAGGCGGGGCAGGCGGCGCTGGTCGCGGCGGGGGAGCGGCGCGTCGTCGCGGTGGTCCGCGACGAGCACCGGCACCCCTGGATGGCGGCGGCCCTCGACACCCTGCTCACGGCCCGCCCGGACACGGTCGTCGTGGAGATGGGCGTCCCCCAGGCCCCGCCCCGGGGTGCCCTCCACATAGCCACCCACGGGGCGGCCCGAGTCTGTGGCCGCGCGGCGGCCGAGGTCATCGCGGGACGGTAGTTCCCACCACGAGACTGGCGCCGGCCCCTTGGAAAGGGGCCGGCGCCAGTCTCGCTTCTTAAGGGGCCCGGGGCTCCATTTTTAAGAGGCCCGGGGGCTCCATCGATACGCGGCTTCGCCGCGCGGGCGCGACCGGCCCCCGCCGGCCCGCAGCCCGCAACGAAACAGAACCCGGCAGACGAGACCGCTTCTTAAATCCCCTGCCACGCTGGCTTGTTGGCATACGTGTGCCGGAAGTAGTCCGCGAGCTTCAACTTGGACGCGGCGCCCTCGTCGACGACAACCGTCGCATGCGGGTGCAGTTGGAGCGCCGAGGCCGGGCACACCGCGGCCACCGGCCCCTCCACCGTCGCCGCGACCGCGTCCGCCTTGCCCTCCCCGGTGGCCAGCAGCACCAGATGCCGCGCCTCCAGGATCGTCCCGATTCCTTGGGTGATGACGTGGTGCGGAACCTGCTCGATGTCCCCGTCGAAGAACCTCGCGTTGTCCACCCGTGTCTGCTCGGTCAGCGTCTTGATCCGGGTGCGGGAGGCCAGCGAGGAGCAGGGCTCGTTGAACCCGATGTGTCCGTCGGTGCCGATGCCGAGCAACTGGAGGTCCACGCCGCCGGCCGCGGCCAGCGCGCGGTCGTACGCCTCGCAGGCCGCCTGCACGTCCGCGGCGGTGCCGTCCGGGCCGAGGAACGCCTCCATGCCGATGCCGAGCGGCTCCAGCACCTCCCGCCGCAGCACCGAGCGGTAGGACTCGGGGTGCTCGGCGGGCAGCCCGACGTACTCGTCGAGCTGGGCGATCCGCGCCCGCCCGGTGTCCACGGCGCCGGAGCGCACCCTGGCCGCCAGCGCCTGGTAGATGGGCAGCGGGGTGGAGCCGGTGGCCACGCCGAGCAGCGCGTCCGGCTTGCGCCGCAGGAGCTGCGCCATGGCCTCGGCGATGAGTTCGCCGCCCGACCGGGCGTCCGGAACGATGACAACTTCCACGCTGGCCTACCGTTCTCGTATCCGTGTGGTTTAGACCAATCTATGGAGCCAATCTAACAGAATCGGGTGCCGACGACGTTTCTCTAATGATCATTATAAAATGAACTCATGGTGAGCGGTGAGCAGACCCCGGCCGAGCCCGCAGCCCGGCCCCGCGGCCGCCCCCGCTCCTTCGACCGCGCGGCCGCGCTGGAGAAGGCGGTCCTGGCGTTCTGGAGGCACGGCTACGAGGCGACCTCCGTCTCCGACCTCACCCGGATCATGGGCATCGGCGCCCCCAGCCTCTACGCGGCCTTCGGCGACAAGCGCGCGCTGTTCGAGGAGGTCGTCAACGTCTACGGCGACACATACGGTTCCTTCGCGGGGCGCGCCCTGGCCGAGGAGCCGACCGCCCGCGCCGCCGTCGAGCGCCTGCTGCGCGAGGCCGCCGTCGAGTTCACCCACCCCCGCCACCCGTACGGCTCCCTGGTGATCCACGCGGCCACCAACTGCACCACCCCCGAGGTCGAGGACGCCCTGCGCCGGCGGCGGGGTGCGGCCCTCGCCGCCGTCGAGCGCCGCATCGCGGCCGGCGTCGCCGCCGGCGAGCTGCCGCAGGGCACCGACACCGGCGCACTCGCCCGCGCGGTGGGCGCGGTCTTCCAGGGCATGTCGCACCAGGCGCGCGACGGAGCGAGCCGGGAGCAACTGGAGGCGGTCGCGGAAATTGCCCTCTCCATCTGGCCCCGCACCGGAACCCCCACAGGCTAGGCTGCGTTGTGGATGACAAGGCGTTCGAATACTCACAACAACGAACAAGCTCCCGCGCATGGACACACCTAGTGGTCTAGTCCACAATGGCGGGGAGAACCACGGAAACACCAAGAACTTCCGTCTTCCCCGCACAGGAAGGCGGACCGAGGAACCGGTGCTCTCTGCCCTGACTGCCCCGGATCCTCACCTTCGGTCGACGGGACCGCACACCCCGCGGCCGATATTGCTCCGGGCTGCGGTGCCGGGAGGGCTGAGGGTCCCTCCCAGGCGCCGCGGCCCGCGGGTGTTTTAGGCCCCGCGCGTACCCGAAGGTACGCTCGCAGACGTGCCCTCCATGAACGAACTCGTACGCCAGCACACCGCACTCGACGACTCCGACCTCGAGTGGCTCCACCTGCTGGTCTCGGAGTGGCAGCTGCTCTCCGACCTCTCCTTCGCCGACCTGGTCCTGTGGGTCCCCACCCGCGACGGCGCGCGCTATGTCTCCGTCGCCCAGATGCGCCCCAACACAGGCCCCACCTCCTACCAGGACGACATGGTCGGCCACCTCGTCCCCCGGGGCCGCCGCCCCCTCCTCGACGCGGCCCTGGACGAGGGCCGGATCGTGCGCGAGGGCGACCCGGAGTGGCGCGAGGAGGTCCCCGTCCGGGTCGAGTCGATCCCCGTACGGCGCGAGGGCCGCGTCCTCGGCGTCATCGCCCGCAACACCAACCTGCTGACCGTGCGCACCCCCAGCCGGCTGGAGCTCACCTACCTCCAGAGCGCCTCCGACCTCGCACAGATGATCGCGGCCGGCTCCTTCCCGTTCCCCAACCAGCTGATGGACATGGACGCGGCCCCGCGCGTCGGCGACGGCCTGATCCGCGTCGACGGCGACGGCATCGTCCAGTACGCCTCCCCGAACGCGCTGTCCGCCTACCACCGCATGGGCCTCGCCTCCGACCTGGTCGGTCAGCACCTCGGCCTGACCACCGCCGAACTCGCCCCGACCCGGGGCCCGGTGGACGAGGCGCTCGCCAAGGTCGCCAGCGGCTGGGCGCCCCGCGAGTTCGAGATCGAGGCCAACGACGGGGTCATCCAGTTCCGGGCGATCCCGCTCAAGCCGAAGGGCACCCGGATCGGCGCACTCGTGCTGCTCCGGGACGTCACCGAACTGCGCCGCCGCGAGCGCGAGTTGATCACCAAGGACGCGACCATCCGGGAGATCCACCACCGGGTGAAGAACAACCTCCAGACGGTGGCGGCCCTGTTGCGCCTCCAGGCCCGTCGCATCGAGTCCGAGCGCGGCCGGGAGGCCCTCGAAGAGGCCGTGCGCCGGGTCGGCTCCATCGCCATCGTGCACGAGACGCTCTCCCAGAACCTGGACGAGCGCGTGGAGTTCGACGAGATCGCCGACCGTGTGCTGGCGATGGTCGCCGAGATCTCGCCGGGCAAGGTCACCGGCCGGCGCAGCGGACGCTTCGGCATCCTGGACGCCGAGGTCGCCACCCCACTGTCCATGGTCCTCACCGAGATCCTCCAGAACGCCCTGGAACACGGCTTCCGCGAGGGCGACACCGGCACGGTCGAGGTCTCCGCGGTCCGCGGCGGCACCACGAAGGAGGGCCGTCTCCTGGTCACGGTCCAGGACGACGGCGTCGGCCTGCCCGAGGGCTTCGACCCGCACACCTCCGGCAACCTCGGCCTGCAGATCGTACGGACGCTGGTGGAGGGCGAGTTGGGCGGCACCTTCGACATGGTCCCGGCCCCGGAACACGGCACACAGGTGATCCTCGACATTCCGGTGGCGGCACAGAAGTAACACACGTAAGAGATCTGCAAGGGGCGGGTGCACAGCAAGAAGCCCCGGACCGTTCAGGGGTCCGGGGCTCGAATGCTCGTTGTCAGCGTGTGCTGCGCATCGGGGGTACTGCGCGCTGCGGCTCGGGGGCGGGAGAAGCGTACTAGCTGTACGCGCCGCCAAGCTCAGGCTTGTGGGGCGGGTGTTGTCAGGCGGTTGCCTGACGGGCCCGGTTGCGGGCGGCGCGGCGCTTCATGGCACGGCGCTCGTCCTCGCTGAGACCACCCCAGACGCCGGAGTCCTGGCCGGACTCGAGCGCCCACTGCAGACACTGCTCCATAACCGGGCAGCGACGGCAGACGGCCTTGGCTTCCTCGATCTGCAGCAGCGCAGGACCGGTGTTGCCGATGGGGAAGAAGAGCTCGGGGTCTTCCTCGCGGCAAACGGCGTTGTGACGCCAGTCCATGGCTGCTACCTCTCCTTGGTATTACGTGCAGGTTGCTTGTGAATGTGAACGCTTTCACGAATCCCTCAACAAGTGAAGGGCCGCCCGCCAGGTTCGCCGACGGGGTCCTGTTGATTGAAGAGGGGTTCCGGTGATCAGTGGAGGCTGGTGTTGCGGGCCGTCCCGATCGCCACGTAGAGACTCGCAAACCTCAGCGGCGGATACAACCCCTACCGGAAAGTTTTTTTTGATTCCTCGGTGTCGACTAGGTCACAGCCGTACTTCCATGGGGTGGACCCTGGCCTAAACGTTCGAGTGAAAGGACTTCAGCCCTTTCTGCTCACACAATCACACGCAGTGCACGGCGTACGCCTGTGAACGTCACGCTGGTGCGCAGCCCCAGGTGGTCACCGTCCATCTGGAGGGGCAGGGGGACCTTCGAATGCAAGGTGAACTGGTCCAGGTCGTGCAGTGAGACGGCATGCTTGCCGTGCGGTCCCTTCTCGGGGGACGAAGTGAGCAACTGAGTGCCATATCGGGCAACCGCGACAGTGGACAGACGGCTGAGACCGAGTACGTCGAGCCCAGTATCGAACGAGGCCTTAGGCGACGCGTACACCGGGCGATTGCCCAGATACGTCCACGGAGCCGTGTTGCAGACTATGGACAGCACCAAATCGGTCACCGGCTCCACGCCGGGCCGCTCCAGGGTGATCGACCCATGCCGGCGCTGTGACTCACCCAACAACTGGCGCACCGCCTGGCGGATGTAAAGAGCGTGGGTGGATTTCCTGCCCAGCTCGCGCTGCTGCTCCACCCGGCCCACCACCCCGGCGTCGAAACCGAGCCCGGCGTTGAAGGTGAACCAGCGCGACGGCACCGCCTCGTCCTCCGTGCCGGGCGTGCCCGCGGCCAGGCCGAGACCGACCGTGCGCACGCTGTTCTCACGCAGGGCGTCCAGCACGGCGCCGGTCGCCTCCACGGGATCGTTGGGCAGACCCAGGGCGCGGGCGAAGACATTGGTGGAGCCGCCGGGGACCACCGCGAGGCTCGGCAGGTTGTCCGGATCGGGGCCGGCGTGCAGCAGGCCGTTGACGACCTCGTTGACCGTGCCGTCGCCGCCGAGGGCCACCACCAGGTCGACATTTCCGCTGTCCGCGGCCTGCCGGCCCAGGTCACGCGCGTGCCCGCGGTACTCGGTGGTGACCGCCTCGAGCTTCATCTCGCTGGCGAGCGCGTGGATGAGGACATCACGCGTCCGTGCACTGGTGGTGGTTGCCGCCGGATTGACCACGAGAAGTGCACGCATGAGTTGCAGCGTACCTACTGGGTCGAACCGACCACAGGCCGAGGTGGGGATCAGGTAAGAGATCACGAAGTGAGCCTCGACACGAGCGCCGCACGCGCGCGTGGGCGGCCCGATTCGCGGCGGACGGCGCGGGCTACCCTTCAGGGGTGAGCAGTGAGCAGACCTCCGTCGCCCCGGAAACCGCAGAACCCCGCCCGCGCCGGCTGACGTACGCCGCCGCGCTCGCCGCCCTGGAGGGGCTGGCGCTGGTCGTCGGCGGGGTGTGGATGCTCGTCCTGGGGATCACCGGCGACCCGGACGACCGTCAGTCCGCCGTCACCGGCGGGGTCACGCTGATCGTGCTCGCACTGCTGCCGCTGCTCGCCGCCCGTGGGCTGCTGGGCCTGCGCAGCTGGAGCCGGGGGCCGGCCGTCATCACGCAGATCATGGCGCTGCCGGTGGCCTACAACCTGCTGCAGGCCGACAGCATGGCGATTCCGGCGGGCATCGCGCTCGCGGCTGTCGCCGTCGCGTCGCTCGTGCTGCTCGTCAACGGTGAGACGACGCGGGCCCTCGGGATCCGGGGGCCCGGCCGCACCTCGGAGTAGCCGGCCGACTGCTCCTCGACGTCACGACTCCTTCATGCCCTACTCCTCCACGAGGAGCTTCTCCCGCAGCTGGGCCAGCGTGCGCGCCAGCAGCCGGGAGACGTGCATCTGCGAGATGCCGACCTCCTGCGCGATCTGCGACTGGGTCATGTTGCCGAAGAACCGCAGCAGCAGGATCCGCTTCTCGCGCGGCGGGAGGTCCTCCAGGAGCGGCTTGAGCGACTCCCGGTACTCGACGCCCTCCAGCGCCTCGTCCTCCGCGCCGAGGGTGTCCGCGACCGCCGGGGACTCGTCGTCGGTGTCCGGGACGTCCAGGGACAGGGTGGAGTACGCGTTCGCGGACTCCAGGCCCTCCAGGACCTCCTCCTCCGAGATCGCCAGCTTCTCGGCGAGTTCGTGGACCGTGGGGGAGCGGCCGTGCTGCTGCGACAGCTCGGCCGTCGCCGTCGTCAGCGCCAGCCGCAGCTCCTGCAGCCTGCGCGGCACCCGCACCGCCCAGCCCTTGTCGCGGAAGTGCCGCTTGATCTCGCCGACGACCGTCGGGGTCGCGTACGTGGAGAACTCCACGCCGCGCTCCGGGTCGAAGCGGTCCACCGACTTGATCAGACCGATGGTGGCGACCTGGGTGAGGTCGTCCAGCGGCTCGCCGCGGTTGCGGAAGCGCCGCGCCAGATGCTCGACGAGCGGCAGATGCATGCGGACCAGCTGGTTGCGCATCTCCGCGTACTCGGGGCTGCCGTCCTGCAGCTTGCGCAGCTCGATGAACATCGCCCGCGCCCCGCTGCGGTCCCCCGGCGTCGGCGCCGGCATCGGGGGTGGGGGTGCCGCTGGTTCGTGCTGCGTGCCGGACACGCTCTGTTCGCCGTCTCGCTCGTGCTCGCTCATTGTCCCGCCCGTCGCCCTCTGTCGAGCCCTCGCCTCTGCTCGGCCTGGGGGCGAGCCCCCGGTCCGCCTCTCCCGGGGCGAGCCCTGCACGGCGCCCTCCGGCAGACCCGCCTGCGCGGAGGCCGAGTGGTCCTCCGGATGCGGCCGGGCCTGCTCGGGGATGCCGTCGATGCCGTCCGCCATGCGTCGGGAACCGTCCGGAGAGACTGGAATCTCGGCGCTCTCGGCCGGCAGCTCCCGTGTGCCGCGCTCTTCGTCCCGCACCGGCCCGTCCCCGTTCCTCACGCCGGCCCGGGTCCCGCGCCGCGCTGTTTGTAGAGGCTGATCGACACGGTCTTGTCCTCGTCGACGGCCGAGGACACCTTGCCCGCGAGGGCGGACAGGACGGTCCAGGCGAAGGTGTCACGCGAGGGCGCGTGGCCGTCCGTGGTCGGCGCCGAGACGGTGACTTCGAGCGAGTCGTCGACGAGTCGGAACACGCAACTCAGCACCGAGCCGGGCACGGCCTGCTGGAGCAGGATCGCGCAGGCCTCGTCCACCGCGATGCGCAGGTCCTCGATCTCGTCCAGGGTGAAGTCCAAACGGGCCGCGAGGCCGGCCGTGGCCGTCCGCAGCACCGACAGGTAGGCACCCGCAGCCGGCAGCCGGACTTCCACGAAGTCCTGGGTCGCGGGCTCGCCTGCGATCTGGGACACCCTCACCTCCAAGGTGGTACAAGCTTTTCGGGGCCGAGGGTCGCCCCCCGGGGTAACGCGTGTGTGGTGCAGCGGTGACGCTATCGCGCTCTCAAGTTTCCTGCCCCCGGGACCCCAACCCCCTGGCGTCACTCACAGTAAAGCTGTGAATACGCTCCGTGTCTAGGGGTCTGCGGGCCCAAATGGGAAGAGGGCGCGCCGGGTTGACGTACCCAGACGTCAGACGGTCGAACCGTACCCGCCGGACGGCCGGGGCGTCTCATGAGTTCAACGGCCGAGCCGTCCGAGAAGTTCACACCAGGACGTGATCGACGAAGCACCACCGCCAGCTCTCGCCGGGTTCGAAGGTCCGCATGATCGGATGGCCGGACTCCTTGTGGTGCTCGGTGGCGTGCCGGCTCGGCGAGGAGTCGCAGCAGCCGACATGGCCGCACGTCAGGCACAGCCGCAGCTGAACCGGGTGGGTGCCGTCCCGCAGGCACTCGGGACACGTCTCGCCGAGCGGGACGGGTTCGGGGTCGGGCAGCGCGTCGGCGTGCGTGCACTGTTTCATGATGGCCAGATTACGACGGCTGTGCGGACGATCGCGCGGAAAAACGAGAGCGGGCGAGACATGGACGTGATGCCACTGCTGTTGCTGGTGGCCGGCAGTGCGGGGATCGCGGCGGCGGCCAGGCGCACCCCGGTGCCTGCGCCGCTGCTGCTGGTCGCGGTCGGCCTGGTGGTGTCCTACGTGCCCGGCGTCCCGGACTACACCCTCGACCCGGACGTCGTCCTGCCGCTCCTGCTGCCGCCGCTGCTGTACACGTCGGCCACCGAGAGCTCCTACCTCGATCTGCGTGCGCAGTTGCGGCCGGTGGCCCTGCTGTCGGTCGGATACGTGCTCTTCGCGACCTTCGCCGTCGGCTGGGCCGCCTACCTGCTCGTGCCCGGGCTGCCGCTGACGGCGGCGCTGGTGCTGGGCGCGGTGGTCGCGCCGCCGGACGCGGTCGCGGCCACCGCCGTGGCCCGCCGGGTCGGCCTGCCGTCCCGGATCACCACCATCCTCCAGGGCGAGTCCCTGCTGAACGACGCCACCGCGATCACCGCCTACAAGGTGGCCCTCGCGGTCGTGGTCGGCGAGGGCGCGTCCTGGGGCGGCGGCATCGAGGAGTTCCTGGTGGCGGCGGTCGGCGGCACCGTCGTCGGCCTGGTCCTGATGGCCCCGCTGCACTGGCTGCGCACCCACCTCAAGGAGCCCCTCCTCCAGAACACGCTCTCCCTGCTGATCCCGTTCGTGGCGTACGCGGCCGCCGAGCAGTTCCACGCCTCCGGCGTCATCGCCGTGGTCGTCGTCGCGCTCTACCTCGGCCACCGTGCGTGGGAGGTCGACTTCGCCACCCGCCTCCAGGAGGAGGCCGTGTGGAAGATGGTCGCCTTCGTCCTGGAGTCGGCGGTCTTCGCACTGATCGGCCTGCAGCTCCCGGTCGTCCTGAAGGGCCTCGGCGCCTACGAGGGCCTGGACGCCGCCTGGTACGCCGTCGTCCTCTTCCTCGTGGTCGTCGCGGCCCGCTTCCTGTGGGTGTATCCGGCGACCTTCCTGCCCCGGATGGTGTCGGCGCGCATCCGCGCGCGGGAGGACAACCCGACCTGGCGGGGGCCGATCGTCATCGGCTGGGCCGGCATGCGGGGCGTGGTCTCGCTCGCCATCGCCTTCTCCATCCCGCTCACCGTGAACCACGGCGACACGCCCTTCCCGCACCGCAACCTCATCCTCTTCCTGACCTTCACGACGGTCATCGGCACCCTCGTGCTGCAGGGCCTGACCCTGCCGCCGCTGATCCGCCTGCTGAGGTTCCCCCAGCCCGACCCGCAGGCCGCCACCCTCGCCGAGGCCAACGCCCAGGCACAGGCCTCCCGGGTCGCGGAGGAACGCCTGGACGCCCTGCTGTCCGACGAGCGCAACACCCTGCCCCCGCCCCTCGCCGACCGGCTGCGCAGCGTCCTGGAGCGCCGCCGCAACGCCGTCTGGGAGCGCCTCGGCCAGGTCAACCCGGTCACCGGCGAGACCGTCGACGACACCTACCGGCGCCTCTCACGCGAGATGATCAGCGCCGAACGCGAGATATTCGTCCGGCTGCGCGACGCCCGCCACATCGACGACGAGATGCTGCGGACGCTGCTGCGCCGACTGGACCTGGAGGAGGCGGCGGCGTTCCGGGAAGCGGGGTGAGCCGGGCCTCACGCGGTGAACGGCGAGCCCGTCACGACCGCCGCGAGCCGTGTCCCGCGCGGGAAGGCCCCCTCCTCGGTCAGGGCGACAAGGGCGTACAGCGACTTGGCGACATAGAGACGTTCCACGGGCACACCGTGTCGCCGCTCGAAGTCCTCGGCGAAGGCGTCGAGCTCCGGGGGCACGCGCGCGTAGCCGCCGAAGTGGAAGCGCTCGTCCAGCCGCCACTCGCCCCGCGGGCCCCCGAAGGCCTCCTGCTGCAGCGCCCGTATCTCCTCGCCCAGGAACCCGCCCTTGAGGACCGGTATGCCCAGGGCCCGCCGACCGGGGCCGAGACCGGCGGCCAGGCCCGCGAGCGTGCCGCCGGTGCCGCAGGCGAGGGCGGCCACGTCGACACCGCCGTGGTCGCGCAGCTCCTCGCCGAGCGCCCGGCAGCCGCGGACCGCCGCCGCGTTGCTGCCGCCCTCCGGGACGACGTACGCGTCCTCGGCGCCGACCGCGTCCAGCAGGCTCGTCAGCACCTCCGGCTCGGTCTTGCGCCGGTACGTCGAGCGGTCCACGAAGTGCAGCCGCATGCCGTCGGCCGCGCACCGGGCCAGGGACGGGTTCAGCGGCCGGCCGGCCAGCTCGTCGCCGCGCACCACGCCCACCGTGGGCAGGCCCAGCAGCCGTCCGGCGGCGGCCGTGGCCCGCAGATGGTTGGAGTAGGCGCCGCCGAAGGTGACGATCGTCCGCCCCGCCGCCCGCTCCAGGTTGGGCGCCAGCTTGCGCCACTTGTTGCCGATCAGCTCCGGATGGATAAGGTCGTCCCGCTTCAGCAGCAGCCCTACGCCGTGCCGCTCGAACCGGTCGTCGGCCACGTCCTGGAGCGGCGAGGGCAGGCGGGGGCGCAGGTCGGTCACCCGCTCATTGTCGAACACCGTTCGGTGAAACGTGTCTCTTCCCTGCCCACGTTGATCCATTCCCGCTCTTTCGGGTAATAGCACCTTCACGCTCCGTGAGGAAGGCTTGCTCGCGTGAACAGTGCACCGGCGCAGTTCGGCACCCGTGCATGAATCGGGAGGGTATTTCTCATGTCGGTAGGCGAAGAGGTCCGCGCGGAGTCGGGCAAGCCGCAGCAGAGTCTCGGCACGGCGGCCGCGCGGAACCTGGCCACCACGACCAAGTCCGTACCGCAGATGCAGGAGATCAGCTCCCGCTGGCTGCTGCGGAATCTGCCCTGGGTGGACGTACAGGGTGGTACTTACCGGGTCAACAGGCGCCTGACGTACGCGGTCGGAGACGGACGCATCACGTTCGTGAAGACCGGCGACCGCGTCGAGGTCATCCCCGCCGAGCTGGGCGAACTGCCCGCGCTGCGCTCCTATGAGGACGAGGAGGTGCTCGGCGAGCTCGCCCAGCGCTGCCGGCAGCGGGAGTTCGCCCCCGGCGAGCTCATCACCTCCTTCGGCAGCCAGAACGACGAGGTCTACCTCCTCGCCCACGGCCGCGTCGAGAAGGTCGGCACCGGCCCCTACGGTGACGACCAGGTGCTCGGAGTCCTCGCGGACGGAGCGTACTTCGGCGACCAGGCGCTGCTCGACGCCGACGCCATCTGGGAGTACACGGCCCGCGCCGACACCGCCTGCACCGTGCTGATCCTGACCCGGCAGGACGTCGAGCAGGTCGCGGAGCGCGCCGACACCCTGCGCGAACACCTCCAGCAACTGCGCGCGATCCCCGAGCAGCGCACCAACAAGTACGGCGAGAAGGCCGTCGACCTGGCCGCGGGCCACGCCGGCGAGCCGGACATCCCGCACACGTTCGTCGACTACGACGCCCGGCCGCGCGAGTACGAACTGAGCATCGCCCAGACCGTCCTGCGCATCCACTCGCGCGTGGCCGACCTGTACAACCAGCCCATGAACCAGACCGAGCAGCAGTTGCGGCTGACGGTCGAGGCGCTCAAGGAGCGCCAGGAGCACGAGCTCGTCAACAACCGGGAGTTCGGGCTGCTCCACAACTGCGAGTACGACCAGCGGCTCCAGCCGCACGACGGTGTGCCCAGTCCGGACGACCTGGACGAACTGCTCAGCAGGCGGCGCGGCACCAAGATGCTGCTCGCCCACCCGCGCGCGATCTCCGCGATCGGCCGCGAACTCAACAAGCGCGGGCTCGTCCCCGAGACGATCGACGTCGGCGGCAACCGGATCCCCACCTGGCGCGGGGTGCCGATCTACCCGTGCAACAAGATCCCGGTGACCGAGGCCCGCACCAGCTCGATCATCGCGATGCGTCTGGGCGAGCAGGACCAGGGGGTCATCGGCCTGCGCCAGTCCGGCATCCCGGACGAGATCGAGCCGAGCCTGTCCGTGCGGTTCATGGGCATCAACGAACAGGCCATCATCAAGTACCTGGTCACGGCCTACTACTCGGCCGCGGTCCTCGTGCCGGACGCGCTGGGCGTTCTGGAGAACGTCGAGATCGGCCGCTGGCGGTGACGTCCGCCACCAGGCGGTACCGGGGCGAGGCACGCGAAAGGCGGAGGTCCACCGGGTCCACCGGGTCCATCGGGAGTCAGGGCGACGGCGGTCCGGGACCGGCCGACGGGCATGAGGCGACGGCGCTCCTGGAGCGGTCGCGGGCCGCCGTCGACCCCGAACTGCGGGCGGCGATCGACTCGTTGCCCGGCTCGATGCGCCGGGTCGCGCTCTATCACTTCGGCTGGGAGCACGCGGACGGCACCCCGGCCGCGGACAACGCGGGCAAGGCGATCCGCCCGGCCCTCGTGCTCGCCGCGGCCTCCGCGCTCGGCGGGCCGGCGGCCCGCGCGGCGGCCGTCCGGGCGGCCGCGGCGGTCGAACTGGTCCACAACTTCACGCTGTTGCACGACGACGTGATGGACCGCGACACCACGCGTCGGCACCGCCCCACCGCCTGGACGGTGTTCGGCGACGCCGACGCGATCCTCGCCGGGGACGCGCTGCAGGCCCTCGCGCTGGGGCTGCTCGCCGGGGACCCGCACCCCGCGTCCTCGGCGGCCGTCGCCCGGGTCGCGGCCTGCGTGGTCGAACTGTGCGCCGGCCAGCAGGCGGACACGGCCATGGAGAAACGCGGCCCCGCCGAGATCACCCTCGACGAGGTCCTCGTCATGGCCGAGGCCAAGACGGGCGCGCTCCTGGGCTGCGCCTGCGCCGTGGGCGCGCTGTACGCGGGGGCGGCCGAGGAGGACGTCGAGGCGCTGGACGCGTTCGGCCGGGAGGCCGGGCTGGCCTTCCAGCTCATCGACGACGTCATCGGGATATGGGGCGACCCACGCCACACCGGCAAGCCGGCCGGCGCGGACCTCGCCGCCCGCAAGAAGTCCCTGCCGGTGGTGGCCGCGCTGACCTCAGGCACCCCGGCGGCCGGCGAACTGGCCGAGCTGTACGCGGCGCCCTACGAGCCGGCCGACCTGGACCGCACGACGCTGGCCGTCGAGCGGGCCGGCGGCCGCGCATGGGCCCAGGACCAGGCGGCCGACCGAATGTCCCGCGCGATGCACGAACTGTCCCGGGCGATCCCGAACCCGGAGTCGGCGGGCGGCCTGCTCTCCCTGGCGGAGTTCGTGACCCGACGCAGCAACTAGGGCGACGACGCGGTGGGGGTGGCGTCCCCCGCGCCGCTTGGTCCCTGAGTTCGCGTGGCCCCTGAGTTCGCGTGGTTCCTGACTTGGGGTGGTTCCTGATTTCGGGTGGTTCCTGATTTCGGGTGCTTGTCAGGGGGCTTTGTCCGGCGGGTCCCGTGCATCCCCATGGGGGGCGGGGCCCGCCGTCGTTCGGCCTACGCGGGTTTGACGTCCCCGTCCGGTACGACCGTCGCCACGATCCTCTCCACCAGGCCCTCCGGGACCCCCACGCCGGGCAGGATGCCGTTGAGGACGCCCGGCAGGGTCAGGTGCTCCAGGATCAGCCCCAGCATCGCGAGGTACAGCACGACCACGGTCTCGTCACCGCCGGGCAGGCCCGCGTCGCGGTGGAAGTCCATGCCCTGCTGGAGGTCGCCGCGCACCGAGGTGGTGTAGGAGGCACGCAGTGCCGGGCGCCGGGTGGCTTCGAGGCGCATTTCCAGGAGGGCGAGATAGCCGCTGCGGTCGTGGGTCGCGCGGGCCATCAGGTCGTGCATGAACGCCGTGACCAGGGAGCGGTCCCGCGGTCCCGCCATCAGTCTGCCGAACTTCTCGGGGTCGGGCGCCAGCCGGACGTGCAGTCGGGCGTCGATCTGCCGCAGCAGGTCGTCGCGCCCGGTGAAGTAGTTGGAGGCGGTGCCCACCGGCACTCCGGCCGCCGCGTCCACCGCCCGGAAGGTCAGTCCCCGCGCCCCCTCCCGTGCGAGCACCTCGACCCCGGCGTCGACCAGGGCCGCCCGGCGCTCCGGATTACCGGCCATGCGGAACCCCCCCTCTCACTTCGCCCCGTTTCCCGAAACGCAGGGAAACCCTCTTGCAACCACTACATCTGAAGTACTACAACTGCAGTTGTTCGAAAGTCAGCCTACGGAAAGAGCCCCGGCTTGCGAAAGCTCACGTACTTCATCGCCTGCTCCGTCGACGGGTTCATCGGTGACGTGACCGGCGACGCCACGGCGATGCTCTCCTACGTCGACGAGGAGTTCTTCGACTTCCTCAAGACGGAGTATCCGGAGACCCTGCCCACCCACGGCCGCCGACCGCTCGGCATCGACGACCTGCCCAACCGGCGGTTCGACACGATCATCCAGGGCCGGGCCAGCTACGACCTGGCTCTGAAGGACGGCATCACCAGCCCCTACGCTCACCTGCGCCAGTACGTCGCCTCCCGCACCCTCGCCGAGTCGCCCGACCCGGACGTCGAGATCATCGCCGACGGCCTGCTCGACAAGGTCCGCGCGCTCAAGGCGGAGGACGGCGACCTCGACATCTACCTGTGCGGCGGCTCCCGCCTCGCGGGCGAGCTGTGCGACGAGATCGACGAACTGGTCATCAAGACCTACCCGCTCGTCTACGGCACCGGCATGCCGATGTTCGGCGCCGGGCTCGACGTCGCCCGCTTCACCTTCGGCGGCGTGCGCTCCTTCGGCAACGGCGCGGTCGTACGGACGTACAGCAGGGAACGCTGACGTACGACGGGGGGCGCTCGGGTGCGGGCCGCCCTACTCTGAGGGCATGGACAGGGAACAACGTGTCTGCCCCGCCTGTGGACAGCCCGTGCAGTCCGTCGTCCGGCGGCACAAGACACTGGGCGCGTGGGTCCCGCGCTGGGTGCCGGGCCCGTGCCACAACCCGGACTGCGAGGCGTACGTGGAGCCGGGCGCCCGGCCCGACGCGTACGAGCCCGACGCCTCCAGTGCCGATGCCGTCGGGCCCGACGCCGCCGAGCCAGACCAGGAGCCCGGAGCGCCCACCGCCCGGAGCTCGTGACAGGACCGGTCGGCCTCCGGCCGCACCCGCCCTGCCGCTACCGTGACCCCCATGACGCATGACGGGGGAGACGGGGATGTGACCGCGGCCGGGGCCGGGGCTGGATCGGGCAGAGGCCGGCGCCGGGGGTGGCGATGGGCCGTCGGGGTGTGGGTGGCGGCCGTGGCCGTCGGGGCCGGACTGACGTTGTGGCTGCAGGACTCCACCGAACCCCCGGCCCGACAGCCGAACGGCCGACACGCACCCCAGGAGTCCGCCGCTCCGCTGCTCCATATGGACGTGGACGGCGACGCCCTGTGCAACAAGGCCAAGGCCAAGGACAAGGCCGACAACGAGGGCGACGGCGACGGCGAGGGGGACAGCGGGGGCGAGGAGACGCCGGACGGCCAGGCGACGACCGACCGCCTGATCGTCGTCTGCGCGTGGCCGACGAACGGTTAGTCGCTCGCCCGCGGCAGCCCGCCCGTCTCCGCGTCACGTCCGGTCAGGCAGTACAGGCCGCCGGCCGGGTCGCGCAGCACCGTCCAGTGGGGGTGGCGGGCGACGAGGACCGCGCCGAGCCGTTCGTGGCGGACGCGCACCGCGTCGACGTCCGGGCCGCAGGCCAGGTCGAGATGGGCGCAGGCCGAACCCCCGCCCCCGGGCCGCTCCTCGTCGAGCCGCTGGAGCAGGATGCGAATCGGCAGGCCGGGCGGCGGCTGGACCACATGGAACTCGGGCCGGGAGCCGGGCCGGGACGGCCAGTCGGGCAACAGGCCTGCCCAGAAGGCGACTTCGGCCTCGTACGCCGACGGCGGGATGTCGACGCACACCTGGTCCAGGCGGCTGCCGGCCACCACGGGCGGCCGCACGGTCTCCCCGTGCCACGGCACCGCGCAGAACAACTGCCCCGCGGGGGAGCGCAGTACGGCCCACCCCTCGTATGCGGCGGCCGGCTCGGCGCCCAGCTTCAGCGCCTTCTCCACGAACCCGGGCACGTCCTCGACGGCGAAGTCGAGATGCGCGCCGCCGTCGCCGTCGGCCACCCCCTGGACCTTGACGCAGGGGTCGGCGCCCTCCGCGAGCAGGGTCGCGAACTCCCCGTCCTCACCCCGGAGTTCCGACAGCGTGGTGTCCGTGACGGCGGTCCAGAACGCGCAGGCCCGCTCGAAGCGCGCGGCGGGCCGGTCGACGAAGGCGTAGGTCCACCGGACCGGCCCGCTCGCCGACCCCTTCACCGTTGCGCTCATCGGGGCTTCGACTCCATGAACCGCAGCATGTTCCCCGCCGGGTCCCGGAACGCGCAGTCGCGCACCCCGTACGGCATGTCCATCGGTTCCTGGATCACCTCGGCGCCGGATTCCCGGACACGGGCGAAGAGGGCGTCGCAGTCCTCGGTGGTGAAGTTGACCCCGCGCAGCACGCCCTTGGCCAGCAGCTGCTCCATCGCCTCCCGGTCCGCCGGGGAGAGATCGGGGTTCGCGGCGGGCGGCTCCAGGACGATCGACACGTCCGGTTGCAGCGGCGACCCGACGGTCACCCACCGCATCCCCTCGTACTTGACATCGTTGCGGATCTCCAGGCCCAGGATGTCGCAGTAGAAGGTGACGGCCCTGTCGTGGTCGTCGACAGCGATGAAACAGGTGTGCAGTTTCAGGTCCATGGGGCCAACCTAAGGTCGATGCGGGCGCTACGTCGTCACGTCCGCCTCGGACGTGTGTACGCTCGCACCACACAGGGCGGGATCTCCGCGCTCTCCTCGTGCGAGCGGGCCCGATAGGAGCTCGGCGTCTCGCCCACCAGCTCGGTGAAGCGGGAGCTGAACGAGCCGAGCGAGGTACAGCCGACCGCCATGCAGACCTCCGTCACGGTCAGGTCGCCGCGGCGCAGCAGGGCCTTGGCGCGCTCGACCCGGCGGGTCATCAGGTAGCCGTAGGGGGTCTCGCCGTAGGCCTCGCGGAAGCTCCGCTGGAAGTGGCCCGGCGACATCAGCGCGGTGCGCGCGAGGGCGGGGACGTCGAGCGGCTCGGCGTACTCACGGTCCATCCGGTCGCGGGCCTGCCGCAGTCGTACCAGGTCCTCGAGGGTCACCACGCCAGCATCGCACGATCCTCACCTGGCGGGTGCGAGGACCTGGAACAGGCTTTGCCTTCAGTTCGCCTCTCGTATGAAAGCGCTTGTTCCCATGAGGGAATGGACCACATCACGTTCCTCGTGGCGGTCGTCATCGTCACGGCTCTGGCCTTCGACTTCACCAACGGATTTCACGACACGGCGAACGCGATGGCCACCTCCATCGCCACCGGCGCGCTCAAGCCGAAAACTGCGGTGCTGATCAGCGGAGCCCTCAACATCGTCGGCGCCTTCCTGTCCACGGAGGTCGCCAAGACGATCTCCGGCGGCATCGTGGACGACACCCTCGTCTCCCCGGGGATGATCTTCGCGGGGCTGATCGGGGCGATCCTCTGGAACCTGCTGACCTGGCTGGTCGGGCTGCCGTCCAGCTCGTCGCACGCCCTCTTCGGCGGGCTGATCGGCGCGGTGTGGGTCGGCGCGGGCTCGCACGGCGTGCACTTCGACAAGGTTGTCGAGAAGGTGCTGATCCCGGCCGTGGCCTCGCCGCTCGTGGCGGGTGTCGCCGCCCTGATCGCCACCTACCTCGCGTACAAGCTCACCGCCCGCGCCCGCAGGCAGTCGGTCACCAAGGGCTTCCGGCTCGGTCAGATCGCCTCGGCCTCGCTGGTCTCGCTCGCGCACGGCACGAACGACGCGCAGAAGACCATGGGCGTCATCACCCTGACCCTGATCTCGGCGGGCGCGCTCGGCCACGACGCCGGCCCGCCGGTGTGGGTGATCGCCTCGGCCGGTCTCGCCATCGGCCTCGGCACCTATCTGGGCGGCTGGCGGATCATCCGCACCATGGGCAAGGGCCTCACCGAGATCCAGTCCCCGCAGGGCTTCGCCGCCGAGACCGCCTCCACGACCGTCATCCTCACCTCCGCCCACCTCGGCTTCGCCCTGTCGACCACGCAGGTCGCCTCCGGCAGCATCCTCGGCGCCGGCCTGGGGCGGCGCCTCGCGGAGGTCCGCTGGGGCGTCGCGGGCCGGATGGTCGCCGCCTGGCTGATCACGCTGCCCGCCGCCGCGCTGGTCGGCGGCGTCTCCGCGAGCGTGGTCAAGCACGGCGGCAACTTCGGCACGGTCGTCGTCGCGCTGGCGGGCGCCGCCGTGGCCGCGGGCATCGTCGTCCTGTCCCGCCGCAACCCGGTGCACGCGAACAACGTCAACGACACCCACGAGGTCAACGTCCGCACCGCGCCGCCGGCCGGCGTCGGCACGGCCGCCTGAGGAAGGGAGAGTTTCGATGCATCTGGACTGGAACGCACTCGGCCAGGTCACCGCGGTGAGCATCGGCGTCACCGTCGCCGTGGTCGTCGTCTTCGCCTTCGGCGTGCTCGGCCTCGCCCGTGTGGAGGGCGCGCGCGAGCAGCGCGGCGGCGCCGGGCGGAGCGGCGGCACGTCGTCGCTCGGCATGGCCCAGGCGGGCCTGTGCTTCCTCGCGTGCGCGGCCGTGGTGGCGTACGGGATCTATCTGATCGTGCCGCAGTTCCACTGAACCGGAAGGAGAACGAGATGGCGACGCCGCCCCTGCTGTCCGAGCTGGCCGACCTGAGAGTCGACTACAGCGATCACGACGACCCTGTCCTCGTCCGGCCGGACGGGAGCCTGGTCGACACCTGGCGGGAGAACTACCCGTACCCGCACCGCATGGAGCGCAACGAGTACGACCTGCACAAGCGGCTCCAGCAGATCGAACTGCTGAAGCTGCAGAGCTGGATCAAGGAGACGGGACGCCGGCTCGTCATCGTCTTCGAAGGACGGGACGCGGCAGGCAAGGGCGGCACCATCAAGCGGTTCACGGAGCACCTCAATCCGCGCGGCGCCCGGGTCGTGGCGCTGGAGAAGCCCACCGAGCGCGAGCGCGGGCAGTGGTACTTCCAGCGCTACGTCGAACAACTGCCGACCGCCGGCGAGATCGTCCTCTTCGACCGGTCCTGGTACAACCGGGCCGGCGTCGAGCGGGTCATGGGCTTCTGCAGCGACGACGAGTACCAGCGCTTCATGCGCCAGGCGCCGCTGTTCGAGCGGATGCTCGTCGACGACGGCGTGGACCTGATCAAGTTCTGGTTCTCGGTGTCGCAGGGCGAGCAGCGCACCCGGTTCACGATCCGTCAGATAGACCCCGTGCGGCAGTGGAAACTCAGCCCGATGGACCTCGCCTCGCTGGACCGCTGGGACGACTACACCGCGGCCAAGGTCGCCATGTTCCGCGAGACGGACACGGCGTACGCGCCCTGGACGGTGGTCAAGAGCAACGACAAGAAACGGGCCCGGGTCGAGGCCATGCGCAGCGTGCTCGCCCGATTCGACTACGCCGACAAGGACGAGGAGGTGGTCGGCGCCGCCGACCCGCGCGTCGTGGGCGCGGCGGCGGGCCTACTGGAGGCAGGCGAGGACGACACGGCCGACGGCGCCGCCACCGGCGCCGTTGCCGTCAGCTGACGCACCGACCGACCGCCAGGCCCGACCGACTGCCCGGCCCGCGTGGGTCAGGTCAGCTCGGTCGGGAGGCCTGTTTCACTTCTCGGGCTACGGCCCAGGCGTTTCCCACCGGGCCCATGTGTGCGAGCTTGTCGGGGTTGATCACCACGCGGATCGTCCGGATCCGCCCGTCGAGCACGTCGAGTGTCAGGGCCTGGAGGACCTTGCCGTCCCGGTCTCGGAAGATCGCGCCCGGCTGCCCGTTCACCTCGTGCTGTTCGAACGTCACGTCGACCCGGGCCATCCGGGGGAAGACGGACGCGAACAGCCGGGCCACGTTCCGCGCGCCCATGACGGCCCTGGCCAGCTGCGGGGCCTTGCCGCCGCCGTCGCCGACCACCGACGCGTCGGCGGCGAGCAGGTCCTGCAGCCCGATGACGTCGGACACGTGGCGCGCCTGGTCCTCGACCGCGCGCCGAAGACTCGCGCGAAAGCCCGGGTCGAGCATCAACTCGGCCAACTCCGCCCATGCCTCGACCTGCTCGTCGGTCGGGTCGTCGGGAAGTTCGGGCGTCAGGGAGCGTCGGACCCCGGCGTGGACGTCACCGCCGTCGAGATCCGTGAAGACGCCGGTGAGGAAGTCGTCCGTCAACCGCCGACGTTCGTCTTCGGTGAGTCGGGCCAGTCGGTGCATGCGTGCCGTCTCCTCGGGGGTGTGTCCGCGCTTGGCCACGGCCGTCAGCACCGCCCGCCGCAGCCGCAGGACGCCGATCTGTACGTCCAGCGCGGCGGCGTGCTGCGCGGCGACGTCGCCGAGCGTCAGCTCCCGGTCGACGACCTGCCGTATCACGTCGAGGCCGAGCCCCAGCTCACGCAGCGTCCGCACCAGCGCCAGCCGGGCGACGGCGTCCGGGCCGTAGCGGCGGTAGCCGGCGGGCGTGCGCTCGGCCGGCGTCACGATGCCGCGATCGGAGTAGAACCGGACGGTCTTGACCGTCAGCCCGGTGCGCCGGGCCAGTTCACCGATCGAGCAGAGAATGCCGCCGTCGCCGTCCACGCCCTCATCCTCGACGCTCCCCCCCGGGGGAGACTCAAGCGGACCCGGTGAAAGGCGAACGCCGAAAGGAGCGTGCCGCGTTGAGCGCCGCCCGGGCACCAGCACTGCAAGGAGCCTCAACAGGGTGAGAGGGCGAGAAGACGTGGATGTGTACGAAGCCGTGGACAGTCGCCGGGCCGTGCGGGCGTTCAGCGATGAGCCGGTACCCAAAGCGGTACTCGAACGAGTGCTGGCCGCAGCGACGCGGGCTCCGTCGAGCGGGAACCTCCAGCCGTGGCATGTGTACGTCGTGGTCGGCGAGCCCTTGGCCGAACTGAAGAGGCGCGCGACGGCCAGGGCACTCGTGGGTGAGCCGGGTGATGAGCGGGAGTACCCGATGTACCCGGCCGAACTGACCTCGCCGTACCTTGACCGCTTTTCCGCCGCGGCGGCCCAGCGGTACAAGGCGCTGGGGGTCGAGCGCGACGACCGCGACAGGCCCACAAAGATCGCCGCCTTGAACTCGGAGGCGTTCGGGGCACCGGTCGTGCTGTTCTGCTACCTCGACCGGACGATGGGGCCCGGGCAGTGGGGGGACGCGGGGATGTACCTGCAGACGGTCATGCTGTTGCTGAGGGCGGAAGGGTTGCACAGCTGCCCCCAGGTGATGTGGACGATGTACCGCAAGACGGTCAGTCAACTGGTCGGAGCCGATGACGGGCTCGTGCTGTTCTGCGGTGTCGCAGTGGGGTTCGAGAAGGAAGGCGTGCCGCGGCCGCGTACGGGGCGGGCGGACCTGACAGAAACGGTGAGCTTCATCGGGGTGTGACCGCTGGCTGACTTGTGGGCCGCCGAACGCCGAAAGGGGCCGGTCGTGTTGCGGACCGGCCCCTTCTGGAGGCTTTCCCGGGCCGCGGTGGTGCACCGGCCGCGGATCGGAGCACAGGAGCGTGCCTCAGGCCTTCTTGGTCTCCCAGAAGATCTTGTCGATCTCGGCGATGAGCTCCAGGGCCTTCTCACCGGTCTTCGGGTCCGTCGAGCCCTTGGCGGCCGACAGGGCCTTCAGGGTGTCGTTGACGAGCTCGTGCAGCTGGGGGTACTTCTCGAAGTGCGGGGGCTTGAAGTAGTCGCTCCACAGCACGGAGACGTGGTGCTTCGCGAGCTCGGCACGCTGCTCCTTGATGACGGTGGCGCGCGCCTGGAAGTGCGGGTCGTCGTTGGCGGCCATCTTTTCCTGGACGGCCTTCACCGACTCCGCCTCGATGCGGGCCTGGGCCGGGTCATACACACCGCAGGGCAGGTCGCAGTGTGCGCTGACCTTGACCTTGGGGGCAAACAGGCGGGAAAGCATGGAGCATTCCTTCCTCGTGATCGTCTTCTCAGGTGGGACATTACTCCCTGAGGGACGGCTTTTGGCGGGTGCCCCCATGGGCTTAGGACAAAAGTCCGGGGTCAGACTGGGACTGGTGGAGGAACGGACCGGGGAGGTGCCGGCGATGCCGGAGCTGTCGCAGGAGACCGAGCAGGGGAGGGCGGTCGCGTCCTTCGGGGTGGCCGAGGTGACCGGGCCGTCCATGGTGCCCACGCTCTACCACGGGGACCAGCTGGTGGTGCAGTACGGGGCCAGGGTGCGCGCCGGTGACGTCGTCGTGCTGCGGCATCCCTTCCAGCAGGACCTGCTGGTGGTCAAGCGGGCCGTCGAGCGACGGGACGGGGGGTGGTGGGTGCTCGGGGACAACGCGTACGCCGGAGGGGACAGCACCGACTACGGGACCGTGCCCGACGAACTGATCCTCGGCAAGGTGCGGCTGCGCTACCGCCCGCTGAAGTCGGGCCGGCGCTCGCCGCTGGCGCTGGTGCGCTGGGCGCTGTCGGCGGCCAGGCCCGTGACGGCCGTCCGGTCCGCCTCCAGGCGCTTGCGGGCGCGGTAGGCGGCCACGTTGGCGCGGGTCGCGCAGCGGTCGGAGCAGTAGCGCCGGGAGCGGTTGGTGGAGGTGTCGAGGTAGGCGTTGCGGCAGGGGGCCGCCTCGCACAGACCCAGACGGTCGACGCCGTACTCCGTGAGGTGGAACGCCAGGCCCATCGCCGCGATGGCCGCGTAGCCCGCCGTCGCGTTCGACGGGTGGTCGGCCAGGTGCATGTGCCACAGCGGCCTGCCGTCGTCGTCGCGGAAGTCGTGGCCGGAGATCTGGGGGCTCACCGGGAACTCCAGGAGGAGGGAGTTCAGCAGGTCCACCGCGAGGGTCTCGTCGCCGCCGTCGGCCGCCTCGAAGACCGCGCGCAGCCGGCCCCGGACCGAGCGGAACCGGGTGACGTCGGCGTCGGTGGCCCGGCGGGCCGCCGACTGGTTGCCGCCGAAGAGGGCGCGGACGGCCTCGACCGAGGTCAGGGCGTCCTTGCCCCGGGCCGGCTCCTCGCTGTTGACGAGGCGCACGGCGTAGTCCGAGTAATAGGCCAGTTCCACTTGTAGTCCTTACGGTGGCGCTCTATGGTCGGGGTGCGGGCGGAGTAACGGCCGTTCGTGCTTCCAGGGTATTACGTGACATGCGGCGGAGGGTTGCGATGACGGACGCGCAGACGACCACGACCGGCACCGACTGGGAGGCCTGGCAGCGGAGCTGGGACCGCCAGCAGGAGTGGTACATGCCCGACCGCGAGGAACGCTTCCGGATCATGCTCGACCTGGTGGAGGCGCTCGTCGGACCCGCCCCGCGCGTCCTCGACCTCGCCTGCGGCACCGGCACCATCACCGCCCGGCTGCTCGCCCGCCTCCCCGAGGCCACCAGCACCGGCCTCGATCTCGACCCGGCGCTCCTCACCATCGCCGAGGGCACCTTCGCGGGGGACGACCGCGTCACCTTCGTGACGGCCGACCTCAAGGACCCGGACTGGCCGGCCCGCCTGCCGTACGACTCCTACGACGCCGTCCTGACCGCCACGGCCCTGCACTGGCTGCACAGCGAACCCCTCGCGGCCCTCTACGGTCAGGTCGCGGAACTCGTCCGCGACGGCGGTGTCTTCATGAACGCGGACCACATGATCGACGACACGACGCCCCGGATCAACGCGGCGGAGCGCGCCCAGCGTCACGCCCGTATGGATCAGGCCAAAGCGGGCGGGGTCCCGGACTGGGCCGAATGGTGGCAGCTCGCCGCCCAGGACCCGGTCCTCGCCGCGCCGACCGCCCGCCGCTTCGAGATCTACGGCGAACACGCCGACGGGGACATGCCCTCGGCGGCATGGCACGCGCGCGTGCTGCTCGCGCAGGGCTTCGGGGAGGCCCGCCCGGTGTGGGCGTCCCCTTCGGACACGCTGTTGCTCGCGCTGAAGTGACCGACCTGCGGGCGGCCGCCCCGGGCCCCCGGCCGGGCGCCCGGCGCTGAAAGGGGCGGTACGGGAATCCCGTACCGCCCCTTTCGCCGTCGTGCGCGCTACAGCACCTTGGACAGGAACGCCTGCGTCCGCTCGTGCTGCGGGTTGGTCAGGACCTCGCGCGGGTTGCCGGACTCGACGACCACGCCGCCGTCCATGAAGACCAGGCTGTCGCCGACCTCGCGGGCGAAGCCCATCTCATGGGTGACGACGACCATCGTCATACCGGACTCGGCGAGGTCGCGCATGACGTCGAGGACGTCGCCGACCAGCTCCGGGTCGAGGGCCGAGGTCGGCTCGTCGAACAGCATCAGCTTCGGGTCCATGGCCAGCGCCCGGGCGATGGCGACGCGCTGCTGCTGGCCGCCGGAGAGCTGCGAGGGGTAGTTCCCGGCCTTGTCGGCGAGGCCGACGCGGTCCAGGAGCTCCCGCGCCCGCTCCCTGGCCTGGGCCTTGCTGACGCCCTTGACCTGGACCGGGGCCTCGATGACGTTCTCCGCCGCCGTCATGTGCGGGAACAGGTTGAACCGCTGGAACACCATGCCGATGTCCCGGCGCTTCAGCGCGACCTCGCTGTCCTTGAGCTCGTACAGCTTGTCGCCCTTCTGGCGGTAGCCCACCAGGTCCCCGTCCACGTAGAGACGGCCGGCGTTGATCTTCTCAAGGTGGTTGATGCACCTGAGGAACGTGCTCTTGCCGGAGCCGGACGGGCCGATGAGGCAGAACACCTCGCCGTTCTTGACCTCCAGGTCGATGCCCTTGAGGACCTCGACCAGGCCGAAGGACTTGTGGACGCCCTCCGCCTTCACCATCGCGGTCATGCCGTCCTCCTCGAGGATCCGAACAGGTTCGCCCTGATCTTCTGGAAGACCGTGGGCGGGAGGCTGCGGCTGGAACCGCGGGCGTAGTAGCGCTCCAGGTAGTACTGGAAGACGCTGAAGATGCTGGTCATGACCAGGTACCAGATCGAGGCGACGAAGAGCAGCTCCATCACGGCGTACGACGACGAGCCGATCACCGAGGTCGAGCGCAACAGCTCGTTGTACGTGACGACGTACACCAGCGACGAGGTCTTCAGCATGTTGATGAACTCGTTGCCGGTCGGCGGCACGATCACCCGCATCGCCTGCGGGATGACGATCCGGCGCAGCGTCTTGCCGTGGCTCATGCCGAGCGCGTGCGCGGCCTCCGTCTGACCCTCGTCGACGGCCAGCAGGCCGGCCCGGCAGATCTCGGCCATGTAGGCGGCCTCGTTCAGGCCGAGGCCCAGCAGGGCTGCCATGAACGGCGTCATGACGTCCACCATCTCGTCCTTGTAGATCGGACCGAGATTCAGCACGGGGAAGATCAGCGCCAGGTTGAACCACATCAGCAGCTGCACGTACACCGGCGTGCCGCGGAAGAACCAGATGTACAGCCACGCGATGGTGCTGGTCACCGGGTTCTTCGACAGGCGCATCACGGCGAGGAGGACGCCCAGGACCACGCCGAGCAGCATGGCCAGGATGCTGATCAGCAGGGTGCGGCCGGCGCCCGCGACGACCGTCGAGTCGAACAGACTGTCGGACACCGCGTGCCACTGGATGTCGCCGTTCGCGAACGCGTTGACGAGCAGCGCGAGCAGCGCGACGACGATCACGGCGCTGACCCAGCGGCCGTAGTGGCGTACCGGGATCGCCTTGATGGCCTCCGGAGGACCGGAGAACGCCGACTCCTTCGAGACCGGCGGGGTGTCCTCGGGTGGCGCGCCCTCGGAGGACTTCTGGAGCTTGTCAGTCATGGGGACTGCCCTTCAAAGGCTTCAGGAGGTGCGGGTGGATCACTTGCCGCCGTTGACCGCGGCAGCCTTGATCGCGCCGCTCTGGGCGCCCCACTTCTCCAGCACCTTCTGGTACGAGCCGTCCTTGATGATCGCGTCGACGGCCTCCTTGAGGGCGTCGCGCAGCTGGGTGTTCTTCTTGTCGACGACGATGCCGAACGGAGCGGCCTCGTACTGCTCGCCGACGACCTCGAAGCTGTTGCCGCCGTCGGCCTTGCGGGCCAGGTCGACCGCGACCGGGTAGTCGTTGACGCCGGCCACGGCGCCGCCGGACTTCACGCGGGTCTGGGCCTCGGTGTCGTTGTCGAACGACTCGATCTTGAGGGCCGCCTTGCCGCCGGTCGTGCAGGCCTTGGCCTGCGTCTGCAGGGCCTCTTCGTACGTGGTGCCGCGCTGCACGGCCACCGTCTGGCCGCAGAGGTCCTCGATGGACTTGATGCCCTTCGGGTTCCCCTTCTTGACGTAGATGGCGGTGCCGGCGGTGAAGTAGTCGACGAAGTCGACGCCCTCGCCCAGCTTCTTGCCCTTGTCGTCCAGGCCTTCCTGGCGCTGCTTGTTGTCCGTGATCGACGACATGGCGATGTCGTAGCGGCCGGTGTTGACGGCCGTGATCAGGCCGTCGAAGGCGCCCGAGGTGAACTTGAACTCGACGCCGAGCTGCTTGCTGAGCGCGGCGGCGATGTCGGGGTCGACGCCCACGATCTTGCCGGCCTCGACGGACTCCATCGGGGCGTACTCGGCGTTGGTGCCGACCTTGATGACGCCCGCCTTCTGGATGCCGGCCGGGAGCTTCGAGAAGAGGGGGGCCGCGCTGCTGCTGCTCGACTCCGAGGTGTTGCTGCTGCCGCCGCCATTGGTCTGGTCGCCGCAAGCGGTGAGCAGCAAGGCGCCCGCGACCGCGAGGGATCCGACCGCTGCCAGGCGGGTGCGCGCGGCGGTCGTGCGACGGGTGGAGCTTGCGGTCATGGTGGGTTCCTCCGGCGGATGGATGGAGATGCCGATGGGTCGACAAAAGCCGATGGGTCGACGAGAACACACACCTTTGGGTGTCGCGACCTCGTGTGATTACCGCATCTTGCCATTCGGACGGCGGCAATCAGGGGGCCACCCATGTCAAAATCGGATAACGGGCGACCCCCGAACCGCATCACTCCGGTACATCACGACCGGACGGAGCCGGACCATCTGCGGGAATCTCCCGTTCCGGCCGAAAGATCTTCGGTTCATCTCGTCATGTGATCGTTTGGGTGTGGTCCCTGTGGCATGAATCATGTCACTCGCGTGTTGCTCGCCGTGTCGCTCACCATGTCACTCGTGGTGACCACTGTCGAAGGTCAACAGAGCGAGGGATGTGACCTTGCACGGAATGGACTCGTCGGCCGTGGTCTCCGTCCGGTAAGAAGGTTTTTTACACCCCTCATCCGGGGCTCAGGGCGCGTGTGCGGCGCGCCCGACGCGCAGGCGCCCGTACGCATCACCTCGTGGGCCCTGTGCGATGCCCGCCCACTTCTCAATCAGGAGTGGCCACCCTCAAACACCATGAACATCTAAGGGGTAAGACACAGTGGCAGCGGAGATCGTCAATCCTCGCAGCGAGAGCGCCGACCGAGCGGGCCAGGAGGGTGGTGCGGAGCCCCTCGACTCGTTCGACCCGGTGTTCGCGCTGCACCGTGGCGGGAAGATGGCCGTGCAGGCCACCGTCCCCGTCCGTGACAAGGACGACCTGTCCCTCGCCTACACGCCCGGCGTCGCGCGCGTGTGCACCGCGATCGCGGAGCAGCCGGAACTGGTGAACGACTACACCTGGAAGTCGTCCGTCGTCGCCGTCGTGACCGACGGCACGGCCGTCCTCGGGCTCGGGGACATCGGTCCGGAGGCCTCCCTTCCGGTCATGGAGGGCAAGGCCATCCTCTTCAAGCAGTTCGGCGGGGTGGACGCGGTTCCGATCGCGCTCGCCTGCACGGGCGTGGACGAGATCATCGAGACCGTGGTGCGGCTCGCTCCCTCGTTCGGCGGAGTGAACCTGGAGGACATCTCGGCGCCGCGGTGCTTCGAGATCGAGCGCCGGCTCCAGGACGCGCTCGACATCCCGGTCTTCCACGACGACCAGCACGGCACGGCGATCGTGACGCTGGCCGCGCTGCGCAACGCCGCACGGCTGAGCGGGCGGGGCATCGGTGAGCTGCGGGCCGTCATCTCGGGCGCCGGCGCGGCCGGTGTCGCCATCGCCAGGATGCTGGTCGAGGCCGGCATCGGGGACGTCGCGGTCGCCGACCGCAAGGGCCTCGTCTCGGCGGACCGGGAGGACCTCACCGACGTCAAGCGCGAGCTGGCCTCCTTCACCAACAAGGCCGGGCTGAGCGGGTCGCTGGAGGACGCGCTGGCCGGCGCCGACGTCTTCATCGGCGTCTCCGGCGGTACGGTCCCGGAGGCGGCGGTGGCTTCGATGGCCGAGGGTGCGTTCGTCTTCGCGATGGCCAACCCGAACCCCGAGGTGCATCCGGACGTCGCCCACAAGTACGCGGCGGTCGTCGCCACCGGGCGGTCGGACTTCCCCAACCAGATCAACAACGTGCTGGCGTTCCCGGGGATCTTCGCCGGGGCGCTGCAGGTGCGGGCGTCGCGGATCACCGAGGGCATGAAGCTCGCGGCGGCGGAGGCGCTGGCCGGGGTCGTCGGGGACGATCTCGCGGCGGACTACGTGATTCCGTCGCCGTTCGACGAGCGGGTCGCCCCCGCGGTGACCGCGGCGGTCGCCGCCGCGGCTCGTGCCGAGGGCGTCGCTCGCCGCTGATGCGGCTGTGAATGGCCCCGTCCGTCCGGGCGGGGCCACTTCCGCGCTCCACCTGCCCCTTCGGGTGGCTGCCGTGACCGGCCCGCGAGGAGAGCGCCCGGACCGGCCGACTTCGCAAGAGGGCATGTCTCACAGCGGCGTCCGGTTTCGCCGACCCCGCCCGCGGCCTATCGTCGGCTGCATGTTCGCCGCCTACGCCGCCCGCATCGACCGCGATCAGCCGCTTTCCGGACTGGAGTTGGGGGAGCTCCCGGCCCCCGTGGTCCGGCCGGGCTGGAGCACCGTCCAGGTCCGGGCCGCCTCCCTCAACCATCACGATCTCTGGTCGCTTCGAGGCGTCGGCCTCCCGGAGGACCGGCTGCCGATGATCCTCGGCTGTGACGCCGCCGGGATCGACGAGGACGGCAACGAGGTCGTCCTGCACTCCGTGATCGGGCAGACCGGGCACGGGGTCGGGCCCAAGGAACCCCGGTCCATCCTCACCGAGCGCTACCAGGGCACCTTCGCCGAGCAGGTCGCCGTGCCGACCTGGAACATCCTGCCCAAGCCCAAGGAGCTCTCCTTCGAGGAGGCCGCCTGTCTGCCCACGGCCTGGCTGACGGCGTACCGGATGCTGTTCACCAACGCGGGGGTGCGACCCGGCGACTCCGTGCTCGTCCAGGGCGCCGGCGGCGGTGTCGCCACCGCGGCGATCGTCCTCGGCAAGGCCGCCGGGCTGCGGGTCTTCGCCACCAGCAGGGACGAGGCCAAGCGGAAGCGGGCGCTGGAACTCGGCGCCGTCGAGGCGGTGGAGCCCGGTGCGCGGCTGCCGCAGCGGGTGGACGCCGTCATCGAGACCGTCGGCGCGGCCACCTGGTCGCACTCGGTGAAGTCGCTGCGGCCCGGCGGCACGCTCGTCATCTCCGGCGCCACCAGCGGTGACCGGCCCTCGCATGCCGAGCTCACCCGGATCTTCTTCCTGGAGCTGAAGATCGTCGGCTCCACCATGGGCACCAAGGACGAGCTGGAGGATCTGCTCGCGTTCTGCGCCGCCACCGGTGTCCGCCCCGTCATCGACGAGGTGCTGCCGCTCGACCGGGCTCGCGAGGGCTTCGAACGGCTCGCGTCCGGCGACCACTTCGGAAAGATCGTGCTCACCCACGGCTGACGGCCTCTCCGCAGGCCTATCCGCCTGCCTGTCTGTCTGCTTGTCCGTCTGCTTGTCCGTCTGCTTTGAGGCGGGCCCGGGGATCCGGGCCCGCCTTTCGCATGCCGTTCTTGTCAACTGTGGTTGACATGGCTCTCATGTCAATGTAAGTTGACATCATGACCGAAGCAACGGATCTCGCCGAGCGGGCCGGCGACCGCGATCCACGGGTCGGCCTGCGTGCCGTCGCCGCACTGCGCCGACTGCTGGAGCAGTTGGAGGCGGTGCAGGTGCGCAGTGCGCGCAATCAGGGCTGGTCCTGGCAGGAGATCGCCGCGGAACTCGGGGTCAGCAGACAGGCCGTGCACAAGAAATACGGGAGGCAGTGATGTTCGAGCGGTTCACGAAGGACGCCCGGGCCGTGGTGCAGGCGGCGGTGACGCATGCCGAGCGGGCCGGGGCGGAGCGGGTCGAGGAGGGGCATGTGCTGCTCGCGCTGCTCGACCATGAGGGCAGCCGAGGCTCGTTCGCGCTGGCCTCGCTCGGGCTGCCGCCGGGCCGGCGCGAGGGCGTCGTACGGGATCTGGGCGAGGTCCGCCGCCGGGGCGGTCTCTCCCGCGCCGACGCGGACGCCCTCTCGGGGCTGGGCATCGACGTCACGGAGATCGTCTCGCGGGTCGAGGAGGCGCACGGGGAGGGGGCGCTGGCCGCCGACGGCGGCGCAGTTCCCGGCGGACGCTTCCTGAATCGACGGCCCTTCGACCGCGGGGCCAAGGACCTGCTCACCGACACGCTGCGCATCGCCGTGGGCCGCCGCGAACGGTCCATCGGCGACGAGCACCTCCTGCTCGCCCTGACCGCCCGCCGCGGGGCCCCGTCGGAGATCCTCGCCGACCACGGCGTCACGTACAGCTCCGTCACACGAGTACTGGACGGCGACCGTTCCTAGGGCGTGTTTCGAAAGTCCCGTCTGGCCCGCGACGCCTGGCACGGCGCCTCGCCGCGTTGTCGGGATCGTCCGCGTACGCCCAGTACGCGGA
>NZ_JBITJV010000024.1:0-36525 GCF_044460385.1 Streptomyces sp. NPDC050121
GGGTGGGGGGGGGTGCAATCCCGGGGGGGGGGGGGGCCGGGGGGGGGGGGGCGGGGGCCCCCCCCCGACAACGCGGCGAGGCGCCGTGCCAGGCGTCGCGGGCCAGACGGGACTTTCGAACACGCCCTAGGACCCAGCACCAGGACCCAGCACTCCACACTGTCCTCACGAGGGCCCGCTCCCATCGCCGGGAGCGGGCTTTCGTACGTCGTTAAGGTGAACCCCATGAGCGAACCCTCCCGCTTCGACCGCGGCCACACCGACGACCTCATGACGTTCCTGACAGCGAGCCCGTCGCCGTACCACGCCGTGGCGAACGCGGCGGAGCGGCTGGAGAAGGCCGGGTTCCGGCAGGTCTCGGAGACGGACGCCTGGGAAGGGACCAGCGGCGGCAAGTACGTGCTGCGCGGTGGCGCGATCGTGGCCTGGTACGTCCCCGAGGGCGCCGCGCCGCACACGCCGTTCCGCATCGTCGGCGCGCACACCGACTCCCCGAACCTGCGCGTCAAGCCGCGGCCCGACACCGGCGCGCACGGCTGGCGCCAGGTGGCCGTGGAGATCTACGGCGGTCCCCTGCTCAACTCCTGGCTCGACCGCGACCTGGGCCTGGCCGGCCGGCTGACCCTGCGGGACGGTTCGACGCGCCTGGTCGACGTCGGCCGCCCACTGCTGCGCGTCCCCCAACTCGCCATCCACCTCGACCGTTCGGTCACCGCCGACGGCCTCAAGCTCGACAAGCAGCGCCATCTCCAGCCCGTCTGGGGCCTGGGCAACGACATGCGCGACGGCGACCTCATCGCCTTCCTGGAGGAGGAGGCCGGGCTGGCCGCCGGCCAGGTCACCGGCTGGGACCTGATGACGCACTCCGTGGAGCCGCCCGCCTACCTGGGCCGCGACCAGGAGCTGCTGGCCGGACCGCGCATGGACAACCTGCTGTCCGTGCACGCCGGGACGGCGGCGCTGGCGGCCGTGGCGACCGGCGGCGAGAAGCTGCCGTACATCCCGGTCCTGGCCGCCTTCGACCACGAGGAGAACGGCTCGCAGTCCGACACCGGCGCGGACGGACCGCTGCTTGGCAGCGTGCTGGAACGTTCGGTCTTCGCGCGCGGAGGGTCGTACGAGGACCGGGCGAGAGCCTTCGCGGGCACCGTCTGTCTGTCCTCCGACACCGGTCATGCCGTCCACCCCAACTACGGGGAGCGGCACGACCCGACGCACCACCCGCGGGTCAACGGCGGGCCGATCCTGAAGGTCAACGTCAACAACCGCTACGCCACGGACGGCACGGGCCGGGCGATCTTCGCCGCCGCCTGCGAGAAGGCGGACGTCCCGTTCCAGTCGTTCGTGTCCAACAACTCCATGCCCTGCGGCACGACCATCGGCCCGATCACCGCGGCGCGGCACGGCATCCGCACGGTCGACATCGGCGTGGCCATCCTGTCGATGCACAGCGCCCGGGAACTGTGCGGCGACGCCGACCCGTACCTGCTGGCCAACGCGCTGGTGGCGTTCCTGGAAGGGTAGTTGAGGGACGGTTCGGGGGTACTTCGCGGGGAGGGGGGTACCCGGCCGCCGGAGCCGGACCGACCGGTACTCCTGACAGGGAGGCGACATCATGGGCCTCGGCGGGTGCATCATCCTCATCGCCGTGGGAGCCATCCTCACGTTCGCGACCGACTGGGACATGCAGGGAGTCAACCTCGACCTGGTCGGCGTCATCCTGATGATCGTGGGCCTGATCGGCGTGACGACCTTCAGCAGCATCGCCCGGCGCCGCCGGGTGATGGTGCCTCCCTCGACCACGGTGGTCGAGACGGACCGACACCGCGACGGCTACCGCGACGGGTACAGCGACGGCTACGGCGTCTGACCCACTCCCGTCCGCCCCGCCCTCGGCGGGGCGGACCGGAACGGGGGTCCGCTGCGCGCCCGTCACCGCGGTGAGGAAGCAGAGCGGCCTCAGCCCGTCGGCCTAGCGGCGGCGTTGTGGTGCGACCGCCGGGGAAGCTGTACCGGCATGAGATTCCTCGTGCGCGACCGGCTCCTCGGTATCGGTGACGACTACTGGATCGAGGACGACCGGGGCAACAAGGTGTACCTCGTCGACGGCAAGGCGATGCGACTGCGGGACACCTTCGAACTGAAGGACACCCGTGGTCAGGTCCTGATCGACATCCACCAGAAGATGTTCGCCCTGCGGGACACGATGGTGATCGAGCGAGGCGGTGAGCCGCTCGCGACGGTCCGCCGCAAACGGCTGTCCCTGCTGCGCAACCACTACCGGGTGGGCCTGGCGGACGGCCGCACCGAACTCGACGTCAGCGGCAAGATCCTGGACCGGGAGTTCGCGATCGAGTACGACGGCGAACTCCTGGCCGTCGTCTCCCGGCGCTGGCTGCACGTGCGGGAGACCTACGGCGTCGACGTCGTACGGGAGGACTCGGACCCGGCGCTGCTGATCGCGGTGGCGGTGTGCGTGATCCACCTCGCCGACAAGGAGCGGGAGGACGACTAGGGCCTGATCCGCCGGACAGGCCCTAAACAGCCCGGGGCCGCGGCAGTCCGAGCACCCGGTCCTTCAGGGCAGGGAACTGTTCCCGGGTCGTGGCGACCTTCGCCGGGTCGAACTCGACCCTGAGGATCTCCTCGCCCGCGCCCGCCTCCGCCAGCACCTCGCCCCAGGGATCGACCACGATCGAGTGACCTGCCTGGGGAACTCCGGCGTGCGTCCCGGCCGTTCCACAGGCGAGCACGAACGCCTGGTTCTCGACCGCCCGCGCCTGAGCCAGCAGCGTCCAGTGCGCCCTGCGGCGCTCGGGCCAGCCCGCGCAGACGACGAAGGTCTCGGCGCCGCCGTCCACGAGGGCACGGAACAGTTCGGGGAAACGGAGGTCGTAGCAGGTGGCGATGCCGACGGTCGTCTCGGGGAGGCGGACCGTCGTCAGCTCCTCGCCCGCGCCCATCAGCACGGCCTCGCCCTTGTCGAAGCCGAAGCGGTGAATCTTGCGGTAGGCGGCGACCCGCTCACCGGAGGGGGAGAAGACGAGAGAAGTGTTGTAGAGGGTCCCCTCAGGGTCCCGCTCGGGAATCGAGCCCGCGTGCAGCCACACGCCCGCGTCGCTCGCGGCCTTGGCCATCGCCTCGTACGTCGGCCCTTCCAGGGGCTCGGCCTCGCTCCCGAAGTCCTCATAGGCGAACGCCCCGGTCGTCCACAGTTCCGGCAGCACCACCAGGTCGGCCGCACCGGCCTGTTCCCGTACCAGCGCGGCGACCCGCAGCCGCCGCGATTCGACCGATTCGCCCTCTTCTACGGCGATCTGGATCAGAGAGGCGCGCACACTACCACCGTCCTGGCATTCGAGTCGTCCACACGGGCCTACGATCGTCACACGAAAGCACTGCCGGGGTGCCTCACAGCAGCGTAACTTAGCGTTCCGAAACACCGCCGACAGCAGCCACCTCCCGCTGGCAACGCCGCCACAGCCCACCCGAGTACCGACCGCCGAGGGGTCCCGTTCCGTGAGTCTGCATCCCACCCTCCAGCCCTACGCCGACGCCTGGACCCACTCCATCGAAGCGATATCCGAGCTGGTGCAGCCGCTGGTGGAGGCGGACTGGAACCGCAGGACGCCCTGCCCGGGCTGGTCGGTGCGCGACATCGTCTCGCACGTCATCGGCCTGGACTGCGAAATGTACGGCGACCCGCGCCCCATCCACACCCTCCCGCGCGACCTGTTCCACGTCACCAACGACTTCCAGCGCTACATGGAGATGCAGGTCGACGTCCGCCGCCACCACACGGCGCCGGAGATGACGTCCGAGCTGGAGTACACGGTGATCCGGCGCAACCGGCAGCTGCGCAACGAGTCGCGGCAGCCCGACACGGTGGTGCGCGGCCCGCTCGGCAGCGAGCTCACCCTGGAGGAGTCGATGCGCGGCCACGCGTTCAACGTGTGGGTGCACGAGCAGGACCTGCGCGCCGCCCTCGGCCGCCCCGGCAACCTCGACTCCCCCGGCGCGCACATCGCCCGTGACGAGCTGCTCGCCGCCCTCCCTGCGGTCGTCGCCGAGAAGGCCGACGCGCCGCGCAGCTCGGCGGTCGTCTTCGACGTGCACGGCCCGGTCGAGTTCCTGCGCACGATCCGCGTCGACATGCAGGGCCGCGGCACCCTGGAGACGGCGCCCGCGCTCGGCCCGGCCGCCGCCTTCACCCTCGACTGGGAGACGTATGTGCGGCTGGCCTGCGGTCGGGTGACGCCGGAGGCGGTCTCGGACCGGGTGAAGGCGGAGGGCGAGCCGGAGCTGACGGCGGCGATCCTGCGGAACTTCGCGGTGACCAAGTAGCACCGCAGCGGCGTTCGGCGTCGGCGGGCCGTGGAGGCCGGCGGGTCCGGCAACGGGACGGGCCCGTCGTGTGGATCACGACGGGCCCGTTGCGCGTGGCGTGGTGGCGGATGTCAGCTGATCTTGGCGTAGCCGAAGTTGATGAGCTTCTTGACGTCGTTCGTGCGATCGGCCGCCGAGGCGGAGGTGAGGACGGTGCCCATGACCGACTCGCCGTTGAGGGTGGCGGCGAAGACGAGGCAGTACTTGGCGTCGGGGCCCGAGCCGGTCTTGATGCCGAGCGTGCCGTTCCAGCCGAGCAGCGTGTTGGTGTTGGTCCAGGTGGCCATCGTGCGGGTGGCGCCCGAGCTGGTGATGGTCTTCGCCGTGTACGACTTGGTCTTCACGACGGACTTGAACGCGGTGCTCGTCATCACGCTCCGGGCGAGCTTCGTCAGGTCGCGCGGAGTCGAGTAGTTGGTGCCGTTGCTCAAGCCGTCGAACGAGTCGAAGTGAGTGTTCGTCATGCCCAGGCTCTTGGCCGTGGTGTTCATCTTGGCGATGAAGTTCTTGGTGCGGGCCGCGACCGTCGTACCGGTGCCGAACTTGTCGGCGAGGGCCATCGCGGCGTCGCAGCCGGACGGCAGCATCATCCCGTACAGCAGCTGACGGACGGTGACCTTGTCGCCGACGATCAAGTGGGCCGACGAGGGGTAACCCTTGGAGACCATGTAGCTGCTGATCTCCCTCCTGATCGTGACCTTGGTGTCCAGGTTCAGACCCGTCTGCGAGAGCACGACCTTCGCGGTCATGACCTTCGTGGTGGAAGCGGTGAGCCGCTTCGTGTCACCGGCCTTGTTGTAGAGGGCGGTGCCGGTCGCGCCATTCATCACGAACGCGCCCTTGGCGGTGATGGTGGGCACGGTCACGGCCGCCTGCGCGGGCGCCGCGGTGAGGGCTCCGGTCGCGAGCACTGCGGCGGCGGTGACAGCAACGGCTGCGGCTCTGCGGACTCGGATGCCCTTGGTGGCGGTTATCAACTGAAATACCCCGATTACGTCGAATGCCCCTGCGATGCGGCCAAGTTGAAGGGGAAAGCAGAAGGGGCCGCATGTGTGTGACACGTAAGTAGCACAGAAAGTTGTGCGGCTGCCGGACCGAATTTCCGATTACTTGGCGAGGCCCTTACCTGCGCCTGACGCGGATCGCACGATCGGCCCCGCCACCGCCCCGTTTCCGGTCCCGCAATGTGGACCGGCCCCCCGATGCGTACGTGTTGTATCTATCCTGTGGACATGCCATCGTCCGCCCCGCCCGCCCCCGCTACGACCCCCACTCCGACGCCCGCCCCGACCCCCGCTCCCGTCAAGCAGCCGCCCGCCGCCGACCGCGTGTACGCCCACGTCAAGCAGGGTGTCCTGGACCGCCACTACGAGGGCGGCACCCTCCTCACCGAGGGCGAGCTCGCCGAGGCCGTGGGGGTCTCGCGCACACCGGTGCGGGAGGCGCTGCTGCGCCTGGAGGTGGAGGGGCTGATCAAGCTCTACCCGAAGAAGGGCGCCCTGGTCCTGCCGGTCTCCGCGCAGGAGATCGCGGACGTCGTGGAGACCCGCCTGTTGGTCGAGGAGCACGCGGCGCGCAAGGCCGTACCCGCGCCGGCCGCTCTCATCGAGCGCCTGGAAGAGCTGCTGGCGAAGCAGAAGGAGCAGGCCGCGGCGGGCGACCTGGCCGCGGCCGCGGTGACGGACCGCTGTTTCCACGCGGAGATAGTCCGCAGCGGCGGCAACGAGATCCTGTCCCGGCTCTACGACCAACTCCGCGACCGGCAGCTGCGGATGGGCGTCGCCATCATGCACTCGCACCCCGACCGGATCGCCAAGACGCTCACCGAGCACGAGGAGATCCTCCAGGCGCTGCGCTCCGGTGACGCGGAGGCCGCCGTCAGGATCGTGCACCGGCACGTCGACTGGTTCTCCCACCTGGCCCGCGGGGAGGTCCGATGAGCGCCGGCGCCCGCCGCCTGAACTCCACTCTTCCGGGTGACCCGCCGGGCGGACGGCGCGCGATGGCCGTCTGGGGGATCGGCGTCTCCGTCTACTTCGTCGCCGTCATCTTCCGTACGTCGCTGGGGGTGGCCGGCCTCGACGCCGCCGACCGTTTCCACGTGAACGCCTCGGCGCTGTCCACGTTCTCGATCCTCCAGCTCCTGGTCTACGCGGGCATGCAGATACCCGTGGGCCTGCTGGTCGACCGGCTCGGCACCAAGAAGGTGCTGACCATCGGCGTCGTGCTGTTCACCGCCGGCCAACTCGGCTTCGCCTTCTCCCCGTCCTACGGCACCGCCCTCGCCTCCCGCGCGCTGCTCGGCTGCGGCGACGCGATGACGTTCATCAGCGTGCTGCGGCTGGGCAGCAGGTGGTTCCCGGCGCGCCGCGGACCGATGGTCGCCCAGATGGCCGGTCTGGCCGGCATGGCGGGCAACCTGGTCTCCACGCTCGTCCTGGCCCGTCTTTTGCACGGCATCGGCTGGACGGCCGCCTTCGCGGGCAGCGCGCTGGCGGGAGTCGTCGTCCTGGTCCTCCTGCTGCTCTTCCTGAAGGACCACCCCGAGGGCCACGAGCCCGAGCCGTTCCCGCACCGGGGCGCGGCGTACGTCCGCCGTCAGATCGTCGCGTCCTGGCGCGAGCCGGGGACCCGGCTGGGGCTGTGGGTGCACTTCACCACCCAGTTCCCGGCGATGGTGTTCCTGCTCCTGTGGGGCCTGCCGTTCCTGGTGCAGGCACAGGGCCTGTCCCGGGCGACGGCCGGTGAACTCCTCACCCTGGTGGTGCTGTCCAACATGCTCGTGGGCCTGGTCTACGGCCAGATCGTCGCCCGCCACCACGAGGCGCGGCTGCCGCTGGCCCTGGGCACGGTGGGCGCGACGGCCCTGACGTGGGCGACGACGCTGGCCTACCCGGGCGAACGGGCGCCGATGTGGCTCCTGGTGACGCTCTGCGCGGTCCTCGGCGCATGCGGCCCCGCCTCCATGCTCGGCTTCGACTTCGCCCGCCCGGCCAACCCGCCCGAGCGTCAGGGCACGGCCTCCGGCATCACGAACATGGGTGGTTTCGTGGCGTCGATGACGACGCTCTTCACGATCGGCGTGCTCCTGGACGCGACCGGCGACGACTACACGATCGCCTTCTCCTGCGTCTTCGTCCTCCAGGCCCTCGGCATCAGCCAGATCCTGCGCCTGCGCAAGCGAGCGGCCCGCCGGGAACGCGAACGCCTGGTGGCCAGCCGCGTGGAGACGGTGCACGTGCCGGTATAGGGACGCTCGCAGCCACCCCATGGCCGCACGGGCGCGGGTGCGGGTGCGGGCACGGGTGCGGGCACGGGTGCGGGTGCGGGTGCGGGTGCGGCGCCTCGCGAAATGCGGTTGTCCGGACGCCCGTTCGACCTCTACCGTGACGTCTCATCGACGTGTAGCTCAGTAGCCAGAGCACCGGGCTGCACACCCGGAGGGCGCGGGGGCGGAACCCGCCACGTCGGCTCATCGGCGTGTAGCTCAGCAGCAGAGCACCGGGCTCGGGACCCGGAGGGCGCGGGGGCAGCACCCGCCATGCCGGCTATGAACGACGACGCTGACCAGCAGCATCCGGCCCCGGCAACCCCGCAGGCCAACCCCGGCTACGCCGCCGGCCAACTCGCCAAGGCGCTCACGACCGCGCTCACCCACGACGACCCCGGCACCCGCGAGAGGGCCGCAGAGCGGCAGCGAGCGTGGCGGTCCGTGCTGGCCGGCATGGCGAACGGGCTGCTCCGCATCGGCTCCCGCACCCCCGTCAACGGACTGCCCGCGTGGGTCACCCCCGCGGTGCTCCGTGGCGGCTTCGCGACCGGCGAGCCGAGCGCCGGCGGCCCCCTGACGACGTACGAGGTCGAGGCCGCGCGCCGGGCCGGAGTCCCGCAACACCGGCGGGCGCTGTTCGCGTACTGGCTGTCCGAGGACGGGCTGGCGCAGCTGTGCGAACTCCTCGACAGCGGACGGTACGAGGTGACCGTCCCCGAGGAGGCCGCCCTGCTCACCGTGGCCTGGCTGGCCCGGGCCGGGGAGACGGACGCGGCGCTCACGCTCGTCGAGGAACTCGCGCCGTTCGCGGATCGCCTGCGGTTCGCACCGCGCCCCGCCGACGGCCCGGCGCCCGACGCCGCGACGGTCCACCGACGGACCGTCGCCGAGGCCGGCCGGACCCTGGCGCGACGGCGGACCAATGCGGCGGTGGAGACGCAGCGGGAGGCCCTGGCGGTCTGGCAGCCGTTCGGCGACGAACTCCTCGCGCACTGGCTGGAGACCGCCGACGCCGGTCAGCCGGACGCCCGGCAGCCCGACCGGGTGGGGACGCGCGTCCCCGACGACGCCTGGCACGAGCGCGGCGCCGAACTGCTGCGCCGCTACCGCGACCTGGCCCGCCGCCACACCCTCTGCACCAAGCACCTGAAGCCGAAGGAGAACCTGGCGATCCTGCGCGGGGCCCTGGAGGAGACCGTCGCCGGGCGGGAGTTGGACGCCCGCGGGCTCGGACTGCTGCGGCACGCCGTCACGTCCATGGTGCGGCGGCGCGGGCTGCCCGGCTCGGCGGAGCTCCGGGCGCTGCGCCGGGAACAGGCCGCCCAGGCCGCGCTGCCCTCGCACCACGCGCTGGCCCAGCTGGTGCTGCGCCGACTGTCGGGGCTGGACCAGCAGGCGGGCGTGACCGAGGTCGCGCCGCTGGTCGCCCCGGTGAGCGGCGAGGAGGCGCGGAAGAGCGGGCTGCCCGTGGGAGCCGTCGTCCCGGCCGGTGTCCGCCGACCCGTCGAGGCCGCGCTGAGCGCGCCCCTCGGCACGCTGGTGGAGCGCGGGATCGTGCCCTCGGCGGAGGTGCTGGCGGAGCTCGTCCCGCAGCTCGTCGGCGTCACCACCGCGCAGGCCTATTCCGACCCGGCCCTGCGGACGCTGGCGGCGGCCCAGCACCGGGCGTTCGCGGGCCGCCGTTCGCTGCTGCTGCTCAGCCTCCAGCGGCAGGTACGGGCGGAGGAACTGCCGTGGGTGCGGGCCGTGGCCGGGCAGCGCACGGACCCCGAGGCGGGCGAGGTGTCGGCCCGCGCACTGCGGCAGCTCGGCGAGCTGGCCGTGCAGGCCTTTCCGGGCACGCTCCTGCCCAACCCCCTGATCCGCGAGCTGTCCGTCCTGGCCCGCCAGGCCGAGCTGGGCGCGCCTCTGGTCGAGGAGCTGGCCGCCGACATCTTCATGGGCACGTTCACCCCGAAGTTCCTCGCAGCGGCCCGGATCGCGGCGGAACTGCTGGGCGGCGGCTCGCTCTACGAGCGCTACTACGGCATCGACTACCGGGCCGTCCGCAACCTGGCGATCGTCGAGACCGGAGAGGCGCTGACCCGGTCCTACGGAGCGAGGACCTCGCCCGGGTTCGCGAAGCTGTGCGTCGAGCGGGCCCAGGACGCCTCGTCCTCGTTCGACCGGCGGCACGGACACTGGTCGCCGGCCGCGAACGGCATGGTGATCGAGCAGGCGCAGATCCTCACCACGCACAACCTGGCCACGCTGGTCCACCGGGTGGGCATCACCCCGGCCGTGGGCTGGGAGGACCTGGCCCGGCGCTGCTTCGTCACCGTGTGCCGGCTGACCGCCCGTGTGCAGGCCAACCCGCGCCCGCTGCCCACGATCAAGGACGTGGCCTACGCCTGGCGGCAGCTGCTGTTCCACCTGTCCCTGTGCACGCCCGACGAGCGGACCCGCACCCTCGCCTGGCTGCCCGGGGAACTCACCCGCCACCCCGCCCATGTGACGGCCCGGCTGGCTCCTGCCCTGACCGGACTGCACCAGGTCGTCGAGGGCGGCCGCCCGGACGAGGGCACGGGCCGCCTGCTCCTCGGCTGGACGACGGACGACCACTGGCTCCGCGCGGAGCCGGCCTCGACCGCCTGAGGTCTCCCCACTGTCGGGAAAGGCCGCGCTCCCCTCGGGGCGCGCGGCCTTTTTCCTGGCCGCTACCCCCAGGTGATCAGCTTCTTGGGCTGTTCCAGGATGGCCGCCACGTCCGCCAGTACCTTCGAGCCCAGTTCCCCGTCGACCAGCCGGTGGTCGAAGCTCAGGGCCAACGTCGTCACCTGACGGGGCTTCACCTTGCCCTTGTGGACCCACGGCTGGAGCCTGATCGCGCCGACCGCGAGGATCGCGGACTCGCCCGGGTTCAGGATCGGGGTGCCGGTGTCGACGCCGAAGACGCCGACGTTGGTGATGGTCACCGTGCCGCCCTGCATGGCGGCGGGGGACGTCTTGCCCTCCCTCGCCGTCGAGACCAGCTCGCCCAGGGACTCCGCCAGCTGCGGCAGCGTCTTGGCGTGGGCGTCCTTGATGTTCGGGACCAGCAGGCCCCTGGGGGTCGCGGCCGCGATGCCCAGGTTGACGTAGTGCTTGACCACGATCTCCTGCGCCGCCTCGTCCCACGACGCGTTGATCTCCGGGTTGCGCTTGATGGCGACCAGCAGCGCCCTGGCGATGAGGAGCAGGGGGTTCACCCTGAGTCCCTGCAGGTCCTTGTCCTGCTTGAGCTCCTCGACGAGCTTCAGCGTGCGCGTCACGTCGATCGTCACGAACTCCGTGACGTGCGGCGCGGTGAACGCCGAGCCGACCATCGCCAGCGCCGTCGCCTTGCGGACACCCTTGACCGCGATACGCGTCTCCCGCGCCGCGTCGTACGACAGCACGGGCACTGCCGTGGGCGCGGGCGCCGTGACCGGGGCCTGCGGCGCCGGTGCCTGCGGCTCGGCTGCCGGAGCCGCCGTCGGAGCCGCTGTCGGGGCCGCCGCCGCGTGGACGTCCTCGCGGGTGATGATGCCGTCCGGGCCGGACGGGACCACCGTGGCGAGGTCGACGCCCAGGTCCTTGGCCAGCTTGCGCACCGGCGGCTTGGCCAGCGGGCGCTCCTTCAGGGCCGGCCCGCTGCCGTGGCCGTTGAGCTCGGTCTGGATCGGCTCCGCGACCTGCGGCACCGCGATGTCCGGGCCCTTGCGCGGCCGGCGCTTCGTGGAGGAGGCGGCCACGCCGTACCCGACGAGGACCGGCTGGCGGCCCGCACCCGCCGGCTTCGCCGCCTGGGCCTTCCCCGCATCCGGCTTCGCCGTCCCGGGCTGCTTCTGCGTGGCGGCCGGCGCCTGCGCGGGAGCCTGCGCCGGCACCTCGGCGACCGGGACGACCGGGGCGTCGCCCGCGCCGCCCGCCCCGCCGGCCACGTCCACCGCGATGATCGATGTGCCCACGTCGACCGTGGTGCCCTCGGGGAAGTGCAGTTCGCGGACCACCCCGTCGTAGGGGATGGGCAGTTCGACGGCGGCCTTGGCCGTCTCGACCTCGCACACCACCTGGCCGTCCGTCACCGTGTCACCGGGCTGGACATACCACTTGAGAATCTCGGCCTCGGTGAGCCCCTCACCCACGTCGGGCATCTTGAACTCGCGTACGGACGCTTCCGTCATCGTCGTCACGACCCTCTCCTCAGTACGCCAGGGCACGGTCGACGGCGTCGAGCACCCGGTCCAGACCAGGCAGGTACTCCTCCTCCAGGCGCGCCGGCGGGTACGGGGCGTGATAGCCGCCGACCCTGAGGACCGGTGCCTCCAGGTGATAGAAGCAGCGCTCGGTGATCCGGGCGGCGATCTCCGCGCCCGAGCCGAAGAACACCGGCGCCTCGTGGACGACGACCAGACGGCGCGTCTTCTCCACGGACGTCTGGATCGAGTCGAAGTCCAGCGGGGACACCGAGCGCAGGTCCAGGACCTCCAGGTTCTTGCCCTCCTCGGCGGCCGCGTCGGCGACCTCCTGGCAGAGCTTCACCATCGGGCCGTAGGCGACGAGGGTGAGGTCGGCGCCCTCACGGACGACCCTGGCCTTGTGCAGAGGGCCGGGGATCGCCTCGGTGTTGACCTCGGCCTTGTCCCAGTAGCGCCGCTTGGGCTCGAAGAAGATCACCGGGTCGTCGCTCTGGATGGCCTGCTGCATCATCCAGTACGCGTCGGACGCGTTCGACGGGGAGACGATCTTCAGACCCGACACATGCGCGAAGAGGGCTTCCGGCGACTCCGAGTGGTGCTCGACCGCGCCGATGCCGCCGCCGTAGGGGATGCGGACGACGACCGGGAGCTTGACCTTGCCGAGCGAACGCGCGTGCATCTTCGCGAGCTGCGTGACGATCTGGTCGTAGGCCGGGAAGACGAAGCCGTCGAACTGGATCTCCACGACCGGCCGGTAGCCGCGCAGGGCCAGGCCGATCGCGGTGCCGACGATGCCGGACTCGGCGAGCGGGGTGTCGATGACGCGGCTCTCGCCGAAGTCCTTCTGCAGCCCGTCCGTCACCCGGAAGACGCCGCCGAGCTTGCCGACGTCCTCGCCCATGATCAGGACCTTGGGGTCGGCCTCCAGGGCGTGCCGCAGCGACTCGTTGATCGCCTTGGCCAGGGCCAGGTTCTTCGAAGCCGCAGCCTTGGCTGTCGCGGTCTCGGTCATCTCACTTACCCCCGTCTTCGTCCGCGAACGACGCCTGGTAGGCGGCGAACTGGGCCCGCTCCTCGTCGACGAGCGCATGCCCGTCGGCGTACACGTTCTCGAAGATGGCGAAGTGGTCCGGGTCCGGCATGGCGCGGACCGCTTCGCGCACTCGCCTGCCCAACGCCTCGCTCTCCGCTTCGAGTTCCGCGAAGAATCCCTCGTCCGTGTGGTTTGAGGCCTCCAGGTGGCGGCGAAGGCGCAGGATCGGGTCCTTCGCCTCCCAGGCCTCTCGCTCCTCGTCGGCGCGGTACTTCGTCGGATCGTCGGAGGTGGTGTGCGCGCCCATGCGATACGTGTACGCCTCGACGAGGGTGGGGCCCTCGCCGTTGCGGGCCCGCTCCAGCGCCCATTTGGTGACCGCGAGGCAGGCCAGGACGTCGTTGCCGTCGACGCGGACGCCCGGGAAGCCGTAGCCCTGCGCGCGCTGGTAGAGCGGCACCCGGGTCTGCTTCTCGGTGGGCTCGGAGATCGCCCACTGGTTGTTCTGGCAGAAGAACACGACGGGCGCGTTGTACACCGCGGAGAAGGTGAACGATTCGGCCACGTCGCCCTGGCTGCTCGCGCCGTCGCCGAAGTAGGCGATGACGGCGCTGTCCGCGCCGTCCTTGGCGATGCCCATCGCGTAGCCGGTCGCGTGCAGCGTCTGGGAGCCGATGACGATCGTGTAGAGATGGAAGTTGTTGCTGCCCGGGTCCCAGCCGCCGTTGTTCACGCCACGGAACATGCCGAGCAGGTTGGTCGGGTCGACCCCGCGGCACCAGGCGACGCCGTGCTCACGATAGGTGGGGAAGACGTAGTCGTCCTCGCGGGTGGCCCGGCCGGAGCCGATCTGGGCGGCCTCCTGGCCGAGCAGTGAGGCCCACAGGCCCAGTTCGCCCTGGCGCTGCAGGGCGGTGGCCTCGGCGTCGAAGCGGCGGGTGAGCACCATGTCGCGGTAGAGGCCGCGAAGGTCTTCGGGGGTGATGTCGGCGACGTACTTGGCGTACTCCGCGTTCCTGCTGTTCTTGACCCGCTTGCCCTCCGGCGTCAGCAGCTGCACGAGCTCGGGCTCGGCGCTCTTCCTCGCGGTGGTGCGTGTGGTGCGGGTGGTGCGCTCGGTGCCGGTGGCGCCGGCCTTGCCTCCGGCGCTGCGTCGCGGCTTGCGCGCGGCAGTGCTCTCCACGGTCACGTGTGCTCCTCCGTCGGTCCGGCCCCCGGGGTTGCCGGGTCACCAGTGCGGCTCACCTGTTTCCGACACCCGTTGCACGGGGTGGGTGCCACTCGGCCGGAACAGGCGTGACAGGTGCCCCGGCGAGCGCCCTGCAATCAACACGTTACCCAGTGCTCCACATATCTGTGAAACCCCTCCTGACCTGCGTTTTTGCTTGGATTTCCAAGTAAATCGGCAAAGTCGGGAAGATTCCTGGTCACAGCCTTGCAGGAGGCCGGAGCAACGGCACGTTATCCCGGCCGGGCAGGCCACGGGAAGAGTCGGTTTTCGAGACCGACCGGGTGAGTGGCGGACAACGCCATGGGCTCCGCCGGTGGCCTGCCGAAGGCGGGAAAACGCACGCGCGCGCGTGGAGCCCTGTTGACAGGCCCACGCGCGCGTGGCTGACGAGACGGCGTATGCCGGTTCAGTTGCCGAGGTTCCCGAGAGTGGTCCCCTGGTCGGTGCCGCTGGTGGTGCCCTGCGTCGTGCCCTGGCTGGTCCCGCCGTCCGCTCCCGAGGCGGTCGCCACCGGGGTGCTCGGCTCCTCGGACGGCTTGGTCTCCGACGGGTCGGGGGACGGCGCCGAGGAGGCCGACTGCGACTGGCTGTGCGACGGCTTGTCCGACGGCGTGTACGGCGGCGAGTAGTCCGAGTCGGAGTTCGAACCGGTGCTGTCGTCCGTGCTGTCGTCGGTGGCCGTCTCGGACGGCTCGTCGCTCGGCGTCGCGCTGGGCGAGGTCGCGGCCGACGGCGAACTGGACGGCGACTTCGTGGTGTCGCCGCCGCTGCCGCCCGTGCCCTTGTGCTGCAACGCGAGTGCGACGCCCGCGGCGATGGCGATCACCGCGAGGACGGCCAGGATCCACAGCTTGCCGCGGCCGCTGCCCCTGTTGCCGTGGCCCTCGAAACCGCCGTCGTCACCGCCGCGGTAGCCCGTGGGCAGGATCGGCTGCGGGATCTGCGAGGTGCTGGAGCCGTCGACGCCGTGCGGCAGCACGGTCGTGCTCGCGAAGCCGCCGGCGGGCGTGCCGCGGCCGTCGTGCGCGCCGACCGCGCCGACCGGGCCGGTGTTCCAGGTGCCGGTGTGACCACCCTGGTCGTACAGCATCTGCAGCCCGTACTGGACGAGGCCGCGCATCTCCTCCGCCGTCTGGAACCGGTCGTCCGGGTCCTTGGCCAGGGAGCGCATGACGAGGCCGTCGAGCTCCGGCGGGCACTCCCCGTCCGAGGTCTGCGACGGCGGCACCGGGATGTCCTGCACATGCTGATAGACCACCGACAACGGTGTCTCGCCCGTGAACGGGGGCCGCAGCGCGAGGAGTTCGTACAGCAGGCAGCCCGTGGCGTACAGGTCGGAGCGGTAGTCGACGGCCTTGCCGAGCGCCTGCTCCGGCGAGAGGTACTGCGGGGTGCCCATGACCATGCCGGTCTGCGTCATCGTCGTGGACGCGCCGTGCAGGGCGCGCGCGATGCCGAAGTCCATCACCTTGACCGCGCCGTTGTGCGTGATGATGACGTTCGCCGGCTTGATGTCGCGGTGCACGATGCCGTGCTGGTGCGAGTAGGCGAGCGCCTCCAGGACCCCGGAGACGATGATCAGTGCCTGCTCGGGGCCGGGCGCCTCGGCGTTGAGGAGAAGGTCGCGGATCGTGCGCCCCTCGACGATCTCCATCACGATGTACGGCACGCTCTGGCCGCCCACGAAGTCCTCGCCGGAGTCGTACACGGCGACGATCGCATGGTGGTTGAGGCCGGCCACCGACTGGGCCTCGCGCGTGAAGCGGGCCTTGGACACGGGGTCCTCGGCGAGGTCGGCGCGCAGCAGCTTGACCGCGACGGTCCGTCCGAGGCGCACGTCCTCGGCCGCGAACACCTCGGCCATGCCGCCCCGGCCGAGTCTGCGGGTCAGCCGGTATCGGCCGTCCCCAACCAGCCCGCCGTTGCCCCAGTTCTCCGGCGCATCTGACATACCGCCGCCAGTCGCCTCGGGGTCGGACGGGCCCTGAGCGCGCTGCTGTGCCATCAGTCCTCGCCGTCGTTTCTGCCCGCGGTGCGCGCGGTGTTGTTACGGTCTCCGTCGGCCACGCTACAGCCTCTGCGCAAGCCGCCGGTCCGGGACGATCCCCCCAACGATGCCCCGGGCGGTCCCCGGGCGCGGTCCGGGTCGGACCGGCCATGAAACCCGTACGCCGTACCGGCGTGCAAATTCTGTGTACCGGCGGTACGGCACCTGTAACGCTTCCGCGACGCTTCTTTCTCGTAGGGTCACGGAACGGGCACCGAGCTTGACGTGTCAGTGCCCTACGGCAGACTTGGCCGGGAATAGCTCTTTCGATCAACGAATAAGTCAACGGCGCCTGAGGGCCTACGGGGGACGCAGAACATGAGCCAGGACGGCGCGCAGGGCCGGTACGCGGGGCGGGCGCTCGCCGCGGGCCGCTATCAGCTGCGCGACTTGCTCGGCGAGGGCGGCATGGCCTCGGTGCACCTCGCCTACGACGCCGTGCTCGACCGTCAGGTCGCGGTGAAGACCCTGCACACCGAACTGGGCCGTGAGCAGGCCTTCCGTGAGCGCTTCCGCCGCGAGGCCCAGGCCGTGGCCAAACTCACGCACACCAACATCGTCTCCGTCTTCGACACCGGCGAGGACGAGGTCGAGGGGCTGACCACGCCGTACATCGTCATGGAGTACATCGAGGGCCGCCCGCTCGGCTCCGTGCTCGACGAGGACGTGCGGCAGCAGGGCGCGATGCCCGCCGACAAGGCACTGAAGATCACCGCGGACGTGCTGGCGGCGCTGGAGATCAGCCACGAGATGGGGCTCGTCCACCGCGACATCAAGCCCGGCAACGTGATGATGACCAAGCGCGGCGTCGTCAAGGTGATGGACTTCGGCATCGCGCGCGCCATGCAGTCCGGCGTCACCTCGATGACCCAGACCGGCATGGTCGTCGGCACCCCGCAGTACCTCTCGCCCGAACAGGCCCTGGGGCGTGGGGTGGACGCCCGGTCCGACCTCTACTCGGTCGGCATCATGCTGTTCCAACTCGTCACCGGGCGGCTGCCGTTCGAGGCGGATTCACCGCTTGCGATCGCGTACGCGCATGTGCAGGAGGAGCCGGTGGCACCCTCCTCGATCAACCGGGCGCTGCCCCCGGCCGTGGACGCGCTGATCGCCCGCGCGCTGAAGAAGAACCCGAACGAGCGCTTCCCGACCGCCGTCGCCATGCGCGACGAGTGCCTGCGCGTCGCCGCCTCCTTCCAGCCCGCCCCGCCGAGCATCGTCCCGGGTGCGCCGACGTCGAGCGGCGCGGGCGTCGGCTCCGCGGTGTTCCCGCCGGTCGGCCAGGGCACCCCGGCGCCCCAGGCGGGCGTCCAGACGCCCTACCAGCCGGCCCCGACTCCGAACCCGTACGGCGCCCCGACGCCGTCCCCGGCCTACGGTTACCCGCAGCAGGGCGGCTACCAGACGCCCGCTCCGGCGTACGGCCACCAGCAGGCGCCGCACACCCCGCCCGCGTACAACCTCGCCCCGCAGCCGTCGACCACGGTGTCCTCGGGCGGCGGCAGCCGCAAGAACAGCAGGACGGTGCTCATCGGCTCGGCCGTCGTCGCCGTGGTGGCGGTCGGCGGCCTCATCACCAGTCTCATGCTGAGCGGCGGCAGTTCCGACGACGCCAAGGGCGACACGACCAGCGCCTCGCCATCGGCGACGAAGGCGGCAAACTACCGCGGGCCGGACACCTCCAAGACGATCGAGTCGACCGAGTGCTCCGAGCCGGAGGAGTCGTACAACGACCCCGCCAAAATCCGGGTGCCGAACTTCAAGTTCAAGTACATCGGCTCGGTCAAAGCGTGTTTCCAGGCCGCCGGCTGGCCGTACAAGATCACGAAGGTGGACGAGAACACGTACGGCGACGGGGCGGTCATGGACCAGTTCCCCTCCGCCGGAACGGACGTCGACCCGAAGAACATGCCCGAGATCGAACTCAAGGTCTCCTCGGGCAACCCGGCGTCGTGACGGCCTGACCTCGTGGAGAAGGGCCCGGCGTTCGCGCCGGGCCCTTCCTTTGTGTACGTCTGTGTACGTACGTCTGCTTATGTCGCCTGCTTGTGAACGTCTGCCTGTGAACGTCTGTTTGTGTACGGCTACGGGTACGGGGCTGCGGCCTACAGGTACGGTCCGCCCGTGCGGCCGCCCGCGCGTGGGTCGTCGACGCCCTCGTGGCTCACACCCGGCGGCAGCGCGCGGCGCATCTGCTCCAACTGGGCGCGCGCGGCCATCTGCTGGGCGAAGAGGGTCGTCTGGATGCCGTGGAAGAGGCCCTCCAGCCAGCCGACCAACTGGGCCTGCGCGATGCGCAGTTCCGCGTCGCTCGGGGTCGAGTCCTCGTTGAACGGCAGCGACAGCCGCTCCAGCTCCTCGACCAGCTCCGGCGCCAGGCCGTCCTCCAGTTCCTTCACCGAGCTCGCGTGGATCTCCTTCAGCCGGGCCCGGCTCGCCTCGTCCAGAGGAGCCGCGCGCACCTCCTCGAGGAGCTGCTTGATCATGCTGCCGATGCGCATGACCTTCGCGGGCTGCTCGACCATCTCCGTCACCGGGATCTCACGGGAATCCTCGTCAGCGTCGACGCCGCCGAGCGCCATGCCGTCCTGGCCTACGACCAGGATCTTCTGGGCGTTCTCCGGCGACCTTTCGTTCCTCGGCATCTCCATGCCGCCATTCTCTCGCACGTCCCCACCTCATCACCGTGGTGCCCCCCATGAAAGGTGATCCATCGTTTCCGTTCGGCGTAGTCCGTAATGCGCCGAAAATTCCGTGATGTGAGGCTTGTTGCGACTTTTCTTGGCAACCGGTTACCGGGAGGGGGTCACGCACGTGACTCCATGGCAGCGGGCATTGTGCGGGATGCGCGTCGGCGCGGTGGGCGCCGTGGGCGCACTGGGAGTGGTCGTACCGCCCTGCGGGGCCGCCCCGGCGTACGCGGCGGTGTCGGTGTACGGGCACGTCCCGCCGCACGTCACCGTGTCGGCGTCCGCCACCCCCACCCCCTCCTCCCCCGACGCGGACCGGGCCGGCAGCCGCGCGGGCGAGGGCCGCGAGCGGCCCGGGCGCAAGGTCGACCAGGGGGAGGACGAGGACGAAGAGGCGCCGGATACGGCGGGGGAGGACACCGGCGAAGAGGACCCGGACGAGGGGAGCGGCGACGCGGAGGCCGGGGACGGCGACCCCACCGGATCCGAGTCCCCGCAGGCCGTCGTCGCTCCCACGACCTCCGCGACCCCCCAGAACGCCGTGCGGCAGCCGGACGCGCAGGCGGAGCGGGCCGACGGCCCCGTGCTGCAGATCCTGCCGCTCGGCACCGGCCTCGTCCTCATCGGCCTGGGCATCGCTCTCGCCCTCGCCGCCCTACGCTTGCGTCGCGGCTAGGCACCGATCAGCGCAGTCGGGCGGGGTGTGGTGCGTCCGCCGGGACAGGCCCTGGCGCCGGCGGCTACGACGGTGGCTACGACGCGACCAGGAGCACCTTGCCGACGTGGCCGCTGTCCTCCACGACCCGGTGGGCGGCGGGGGCGTCGCTCATCGGAAACTCGCGGTCGACCACGGGACGTACATGGCCTGCGGCGAGCAGCGGCCAGACGTGCTCGCGAACGGCCGCGACGATGGCCGCCTTCTCCTCCAGGGGACGGGCCCGCAACGAGGTCGCGCTGATGGCGGCGCGCTTGCCGAGGAGCGCGCCGATGTTCAGCTCGGCCTTGACGCCGCCCTGCATGCCGATGATCGCGAGCCGGCCGTTCACGGCGAGCGCCTGGACATTGCGGTCCAGGTACTTCGCTCCCATGTTGTCGAGGATGACGTCGGCGCCGGCGCCGCCCGTGGCCTGCTTCACCTCGGCGACGAAGTCCTGCTCGCGGTAGTTGATCAGGATGTCGGCGCCCAGCTCGGCGCACTGCGCCAGCTTCTCCTTGGTGCCCGCGGTGACGGCGACCTTCGCGCCGACGGCCTTGGCCAGCTGGATCGCCATGGTGCCGATGCCGCTGGAGCCGCCGTGCACGAGCAGCGTCTCGCCGGGGCGGAGGTGGGCGATCATGAAAACGTTCGACCAGACGGTGCTGGTCACCTCCGGGAGCGCGGCGGCCTGAACGAGGCCGACGCCCGTCGGCACGGGCAGCAGCTGGCCGGACGGCACCACGACCTTCTCGGCGTAGCCGCCACCCGCGAGCAGCGCGCACACCTCGTCGCCGACGACCCAGCCGGAGACGCCGGGGCCGATCGCGGCGATCCGGCCGGAGCACTCCAGGCCGGGGTAGGGGGAGGCGCCGGGCGGCGGATCGTAGAAGCCCTGGCGCTGCAGGATGTCGGCGCGGTTGACGGCGCTGGCCACCACCTCGACCAGGACCTCGCCCTCGCCGGGTACGGGATCGGGGACCTCGTCCCACACGAGCGCCTCGGGACCACCGGGTTCGGGAATCGTGATCGCATGCATGAGAGGGACGCTACCCCTCGCCCCCGGCCGCAGGTCGCCTGGTCGCTGGGGTGGGCAGCGCTGTTCGTGCTGCTCTCCGGGAGGCCTCTCAGGCCGGCGGGAGGGGCGGGACGCCGGACATGCCGGGTGTCCCGAGCGTGGCCCGTGCGCTGTCCGGACCCACCCGCATGATCGTGACCAGTCGGTCCGTCGGTTCCAGCACGCCGATCGCCGGGTCGTCGTAGGCGAGGACTCGGTGCCCGCGGACGACGCTCACCACCAGGTCGTCCGTCTCACGCGGGCCGCGGCCCGCCTCGGCCTTGGTGACGGGCCGTTCCACCAGGTCGAGCCCGTCGCCCTGCTGGATGAGGTCCTCCATGACCCGGCCCGCCGCCGGGCTGAGCACGGACAGGCCGAGCAGCCGGCCGGCCGCACCCGCGCTGGTGATGACCTCGTCCGCGCCGGACTGCTTGAGCAGCGGCGCGTTCTCCTCCTCGCGGACCGCCGCCACGATCTTCGCCCCGGGGTTGAGCTGGCGCGCCGTCAACGCCACCAGGACGGCCGTGTCGTCGCGCTGCGTCGCGATGACGATCCGCCCCGCCCGCTGCACCTCGGCCCGCCGCAGCACGTCACTGCGCGTCGCGTCTCCGACGATGCCCTCGTAGCCCTCGGCCGTCGCCGCCTCGATCACCTTCGCACTCGGGTCGATCACCATGACCTGTTCCTTGCGCAGGCCCGCCGCGCAGGCCGTCCGGATCGCGGACCTCCCCTTCGTACCGAAGCCGACGACGACAGTGTGGTCGCGCAAGGGGACCTCCGGGATCATGGACAGGCGCGGACTCATGGACATGTGTTGCTTCATGACGGGCACGACCCCGCCGGGAACCATGGTGCCCACCGAACGGACGACCACCACAGGGGGCACGCGATGAAGGACCACCCACGACAGCCTGTCGGGCCGGTCAGGTTCTCCCTCTTCAGGTCCCTCTGGTACCGCTCGCGCACCGAGGCCCGGGACGACGCCGAGGCGGGCCGCTCCATCACGATGCCCGTGCGCACCAGCGTCCCCCCGCTCCAGCAGGTGCTGCGGCGCCTCGCCATGGGCCTGCTGGTACTGGCCGTCACCACGCTGATCGTCTACGCCGACCACGACGGCTACAACGACAACGCGGACGGCTCCGTCGGTCTCCTCGACTCCGCCTACTACGCCACCGTCACCCTCTCCACCACCGGCTACGGCGACATCACCCCGGTCAGCGACACGGCCCGGCTCGTCAACATCCTCGTCATCACACCGCTGCGTGTGGTGTTCCTGATCATCCTGGTCGGCACCACCCTGGAGGTGCTCACCGAGCGGACCCGGCAGCAGGTCCGCATCCACCGCTGGCGCGCCCGCACCAGCGATCACGTCGTGGTCGTCGGATACGGCACCAAGGGCCGCCATGCCGTGGAGACTCTCGTCGGGCAGGGCATCGCCAAGGACCGGATCGTGGTCGTGGACGCGCAGCGCAAGGCCGCTAACCTGGCCGGCGACGACGGGCTGGTGGCGGTGACCGGCGACGCCACCCGCTCGGAGACGCTCCTCAAGGCCGAGGTCCAGCGGGCCTCCCGGGTGATCGTCGCCCCGCAGCGCGACGACACCTCCGCCCTGGTCACCCTCACCGCCCGCCAACTGAACCGCCGCGCGACGATCGTCGTCGCCGCCCGGGAGGACGAGAACGTGCCACTGCTCAAGCAGAGTGGCGCGGACACCGTGATCACCAGCTCCAGCTCCGCCGGCCGACTGCTCGGCGTCTCGATGGTCAGCCCGACCGTGGCCAGGACCCTGGAGGACCTGATGACTCTCGGCAGCGGCCTGGACCTCATCGAGCGCCCGATCACCGAGGCGGAGGCGGGACAGGCGCCCCGCACCTGCGCGGACCTGGTGGTGGCCGTCGTCCGCCGCAAGGAGCTGCTGGACTACGCCGACCCCCGGCTCACCCGCCTGCGGCCGGGGGACCGCGTGATCACGGTCAGCCGGGCGGTCCCCGCCGCCGAACAGGCGTGACGACGTTTCACGTGAAACACCCACGGTTTCACGTGAAACAGGCGCCGCGGCTTCACGTCAAACACGGAGCGTGTTTCACGTGAAACAGGCGCCGATCCCGGCCGTCGTCCACGGCAGATCGAGGAGTTCGGCCTCCTGACCCGCCCGTGCACCGCCCGGCGGTACGACGGCGAGGGCATCGGCCGCCGCGATGCCGCGCAGCATGGCCGGCCCGTTGTAGTGCAGCGGCACGACATGATCGCCCCGCAGCACGACCGGAACCAGCCGGGTGTCGTACGGATGGCCGTGCGCCGCGTCCCTCAACGGCAGCGCGTACGGCTCGGGAGCCGGGCGGGCGGCGAGGGTGCGCAACAGGGGCTCGGCGAGGGTGAGCAGACCGGAGACGGCCGCGAGGGGGTTGCCGGGCAGACCGACGAGGTGCTGGTCCTCCGTGAGACGGGCCAGCAGCATGGGGTGACCGGGGCGCACCTGGACGCCGTCGACGAGGAGTTCGGCGTCGAGGCGGCGCAGGGTGGGGTGCACATGGTCGAGCGGGCCCGAGGCCGTGCCCCCGGTGGTGACGATCAGATCGGCACCGGACGCGGTGATGGCCTTGCGCAGGGCCTTCGCGTCGTCGCGGAGCCTGCGTACGGCGGTGACCTCGGCACCCAGCGCCCGCAGCCACGGGGGCAGCATCGGGCCGAGAGCGTCCCGGATGAGGCCGTCGTGCGGGCGACCCTCGGAGAGCAGCTCGTCGCCGAGGACGAGCACCTCGACCCGGGGACGGGGCACAGCGGTCAGTGTGTCGTACCCGGCGGCCGCGGCGAGACCGAGCACGGCCGGGGTCACCACCGCTCCGGCGAGCAGCAACTGGTCCCCGCTGCGGCACTCCTGCCCTCGCGGGCGGATGTCCTGCCCGTGCTGCATCTCGCGGGTCGCGTGCAACCGGCCGTTGTCGTCGGTGCGGCCGTGCTCGCTGCGCAGCACCGCGGTGGTGTCCGCGGGGATCCGGGCGCCGGTGGCGATCCGGACGGCCTCACCGTCGGCGAGGGGCGCGGGCGCAACGCTGCCGGCGAGCACGCCCTCGTCTCGTACGTGCCAGGGGCCGGGTCCTGCGACCGCCCATCCGTCCATCGCGGAGGTGTCGAAGGAGGGCAGGTCGGTGAGTGCGGTCAGGGGGGCGGCCAGGACGAGGCCGAGGGCGTCGCCGAGGGTCACGGAGACGGGCGCGCGGCGGGCGGCGCAGGACCGGGCGGCACGGGCGGCGATCGTCCGGGCCTCCGGCCAGGGGGTGGCCTGGTGACGGTGCTCCCCGCCGACGGCCCGGTGACCGGTCCGCGGGGCGTGGGAGGACGGGGAACCGTTGCCGTTGCCGTCCCGCTGCGTGGGGCCGTTGCCGTCCTTCACTAGGGCGAGCGCCTCCTCGACGTCGAGGTCCTCGGCGTCAAGGCCCTGCCGGGTTCCGCGGGGCGTCATCCGGCGTCCGGTCCAGAGCCGCCGGGCTCGACGACCTTGTCCTTCTTGTCCTGCGGGACCTGATCCTGCGGGGCCTTGTCCTGTGGGGCCTTGTCCTGTGGGGCCTTGTCCTGCGGGGCCTTGTCCTGCGGGGCCTTGTCCTGCGGGGCCTTGTCCTGCGGGGCCTTGTCCTGTGGGGCATTGTCCTGTGGGGCCTGGGCTTTGTCCTGTGGTTCGGCGGTGTCCTGTTCGGCCTCCTGCGCCCAGCGCAGGGCCAGCGCCGCGGCCTTGCGGGCGGCCTCGGCGACGGCCTCGGGGCCTCCCTGGGCCTGCGCGGCGGCGTAGCCGACCAGGAAGGTGGTCAGCGGGGCCGCGGGCCGGGCCACTCCGTGGGCGGCGTCACGGGCGAGATCGAGGAGGACGCCGGTGTCGACATCGAGGTCGATGCCCAGTTCGTCCTTGACTGCGGAGATCCATTCATCCAACACGTGGCCATGCTCCCTGATACGTGCCCTGGCGGTGGCGATGTCGTCCCAGGTGTCGCAGTCGAAGGACGCGACAGGGTCGGAGACGCGGGTGAGGTCGAGTCCGGCGGTCAGCCGGCGCAGGGGCAGCCCGATGAGGCCGCCGTGGTCGGCGGTGAGCACCGCCAGTTCACGGCGCAGGGCGGCCGTGCGGTACGCGGCGACGAGCGGCTGGTCGCGGCCGTCGGCGTCGGTGAGCAACGCGCCCTCGGCCTCGCGGGCGCGCAGGGCGGTCAGCAGCCGCCGTGCGGTGTCCGCCGCGAGGAAGGGCAGGTCGGCGGAGAGGACGAGCACGTCGTCCGCCGCGGTGTGCCGTACTCCGGCGTCGAGCGCGGCGACGGGGCCCGCGCCGGGCGGGTCCTCGCGCGCCCAGCGCACGGGCCGGGCGGTGGGGCGGGGGTCGGCGACGACGACGGTGGTGCGCGCGTCGGCGCAGGCGCCGAGCACCCGGTCCAGCAGCGCGCGCCCGCCCACCCGCACGCCGGGCTTGTCGACGCCGCCGAGCCGCCGGGCGCCGCCACCGGCGAGCACAACGGCGTCGTACGCCGGCTCGGAAGGCTCGTTCGAGGTCACACCCCGAGTATGGGGGTCACCCCGGCGATGCGTTCTCCGCGATCACGGGAAACGCGGGGAACGCCCCGCGGGGAACGCCTGGGCCGTGCTCGTGATCACAGGGTGCGCAGGAGCACCGCCGGTTGCTCCACGCAGTCCGCCACGTAGCGCAGGAAGCCTCCCGCGGTGCCGCCGTCGCACACCCGGTGGTCGAAGGTGAGGGAGAGCTGCACGACCTGGCGCACCGCCAGCTCGTTCTCGTGCACCCACGGCTTGGGGACGATGCGGCCGACGCCGAGCATGGCCGCCTCGGGGTGGTTGATGATCGGCGTGGAGCCGTCGACGCCGAACACGCCGTAGTTGTTCAGCGTGAAGGTGCCGCCGGTCAGTTCGCCGGGGGTGAGGTGCCCGTCCCGGGCGGCCTCGGTGAGCCGTGCGAACTCGGCGTTGAGCCCCTCGGCGTCGAGGGCGTGCGCGTCGCGGACGACGGGCACGACGAGGCCCCGCTCGGTCTGCGCGGCGAACCCGAGGTGGACGTGGTCGAAGCGGACGACCTCCCGGGCCGCCACGTCGACGGTGGAGTTGAGCTCCGGGAACCGGGCCAGGGCGGCGGTGCAGATACGGGCCAGCAGCGCGATCAGGGCGATCTTCGACCCGCCCGCGGCGTTCATGGCGGCGCGGGCACGCATCAGTTCCGTCGCGTCGGCGTCCACCCAGCAGGTCGCGTCGGGAATCTCCCGACGACTGCGGGAGAGCTTGTCGGCGACTGCACCCCGGACGCCCTTGAGGGGGATGCGATGGGCGGAGGCGGCGGGGGCGGGGGCGGAGCCGCCGGGGGCGGGGGCAGCCGCGGGAGTGGGCGTCGCCGGGGAGACGAGCGCGGGCTGCGTGGCGGGTTGCAGGACGGGCTGTGGAGCGGGCTGTGGAGCGGGCTGCGGGGCGGCGGCCGCCCGCAGCGCGTGCTCGACGTCCCCCCGCAGGATCAGCCCCTCGGGTCCGGAGCCGGCGAGCTTTCGCAGGTCCAGGCCGTTCTCGCGGGCGAGGCGGCGCACCAGCGGGGAGATCACAGGAACGGGACTGTCCGCTGCCTTGTGGGTACCAGCGGCCGGAACGTCATCCGGGACAGCAGCCGGGACAGCGGGAGCAGCCGTGGTCGCGGGGGTGGCCGTGGTCGCGGGGGTGGCGGGGGTGGCGGGCGGCGGCTGAACCGGCCGCACCCGCCTGCGCCGCGCCGGTGCCTCCGAAGTGCCGTAGCCCACCAGCACGTTGCCCGAGCCCTCGGTGGGAACGGCCGCCCCGTCGGAGGCCGGCGCGCCGACCGCCACCGTGATCAGCGGGGCCCCGACGGGCAGTTCCGTGCCCTCCTCGCCGAAACGGGCGGTGACCACGCCGCCGTAGGGGCAGGGCACCTCCACCATCGCTTTGGCCGTCTCGACCTCGACGACCGGCTGGTCCACGGCGACCACGTCACCGACCTGGACCAGCCAGCGGACGATCTCCGCCTCGGTGAGCCCCTCCCCGAGGTCGGGGAGCTTGAACTCCAGCACCTGTGCCATCAGTTCTCGGCCTCCCACTGCAGCCGCGCCACGGCGTCCAGGATGCGGTCGACGCCGGGCAGGTGGTGCCGCTCCAGCATCGGCGGCGGGTAGGGCAGGTCGAACCCGGCGACCCGCAGCACCGGCGCCTCCAGGTGGTGGAAGCAGCGCTCCGTGACCCGGGCCACGATCTCTCCGCCCGGCCCGCCGAAGGATCCCGACTCATGGACGACGACCGCGCGGCCGGTCCGCCGTACCGAGGCGCAGACGGTCTCGTCGTCGAAGGGCACCAGGGAACGCAGGTCGACGACTTCGAGGTCCCAGCCCTCGGCGCGCGCCGCCTCTGCGGCTTCGAGACAGACCGGCACCGACGGCCCGTACGTGATCAGTGTGGCGCTGCGGCCCGGGCGCCGCACCACGGCGCGGCCTATCGGGTCGACGGTCTGCGGGTCCTGCGGGTTCCAGGAGTCCTTGGACCAGTACAGACGCTTGGGTTCAAGGAAGACGACCGGGTCGTCGGAGGCGATGGCGGCGCGCAGCAGGCCGTAGGCGTCGGCGACCGTGGCCGGGGTGACGACATGGAGGCCCGGGGTCGCCATGTAGTACGCCTCGGAGGAGTCACTGTGGTGCTCGACGCCGCCGATGCCGCCGCCGTAGGGCACGCGGACGGTGATCGGCAGGGGCATGCGCCCTCGGGTGCGGTTGCGCATACGGGCGACATGACTGATGAGCTGCTCGAACGCCGGGTAGGCGAAGGCGTCGAACTGCATCTCCACGACCGGACGCAGCCCGTACATGGCCATGCCGACGGCGGTGCCGAGGATGCCCGCCTCGGCGAGCGGGGTATCCGTGCAGCGGTCCTCGCCGAACTCCTTGGCTAGCCCGTCGGTGACCCGGAAGACGCCGCCGAGGGTGCCCACGTCCTCGCCCAGGACGTGCACGGACGGGTCGGCGGCCATCGCGTCGCGCAGCGCGCGCGTGAGGGCCTGCGCCATGGTGGCGGGCTTGAGGGCGACGGTGGTCATCGGTGCGCGCCTTCCTGCTCCGCCTCGAGCTCGGCCTGCAACAGGGCGCGCTGTTCCCGCAGTTGGGGAGTGTCTTCGGCGTACACGTGGGCGAACAGGTCCATCGGGTCGAGGACCGGGTCCTGGTTCATGCGGGCGCGCAGATCGGCGGCCATCGCCTCGGCGGCGTCGCGCGTGGACTGCTGTGTGTGCTCGTCGAGCAGCCCGCGCGCGGTCAGTTCACGCTCCAGCAGCCGGATCGGGTCGTGCTCGCGCCAGGTCTCGACCTCGGCGTCGCCGCGGTAGCGGGTGGCGTCGTCGGCGTTGGTGTGCGCCTCGATGCGGTAGGTCACCGCCTCCACCAGGGTCGGACCGCCGCCCTCGCGCGCGCGGCGCACGGCGTCGGCCAGCACCTCGTGCACGGCGACGGCGTCGTTGCCGTCGACCAAACGGCCCGGCATGCCGTACCCGACGGCCTTATGGGCCAGCGAGGGGGCGGCGGTCTGCTTGGCGAGCGGTACGGAGATCGCAAAGCCGTTGTTCTGCACGAGGAAGACGACCGGCGCCTGCCAGACGGCGGCGAAGTTCAGCGCCTCGTGGAAGTCGCCCTCGCTGGTGCCGCCGTCACCGACCATGGCGAGCGCGACCACGTCGTCGCCCCTGAGGCGGGCGGCGTGCGCGAGGCCCACGGCGTGCGGAAGCTGGGTGGCGAGCGGTGTGCACAGGGGCGCGACGTGGTGCTCGTAGGGGTCGTAGCCGGTGTGCCAGTCGCCGCGCAGCAGGGTGAGGGCCTCCACGGGGTCCACCCCGCGGGCGACGACGGCGAGGGTGTCGCGGTAGCTGGGGAAGAGCCAGTCGCGCTCCTGGAGAACGAGCGCGGCGGCGACCTCGCAGGCCTCCTGGCCGGTGCTGGAGGGGTAGACGGCGAGTCTGCCCTGCTTGGTGAGGGCGGTGGCCTGGACGTTGTAGCGACGGCCGCGCACCAGCTGGGCGTACAGCCGGCGCAGCAGCTCGGGGTCGGCCTGCGCGGCCGCGTCGGTGCCGAGGACGCGGTACGGCTCCGCGTCGGGCAGCAGCGGCGCGGGGTCGGTACGGGGCTGCCAGGCGGGCGGCGGCGTGGGCCGGTACGTGCCCCGCTGCTCCATGACCGTCATGACGGCACCTCCTCGTGGAAGCGGCTACGGGAGGTCGCGTCGAAGGTGATGCGCCTCACCTACCGATTGTTCGGTCGTCGGCACATTTTGGCTACAGGGCCCCTCAGGCTGTGGACAAACGGTTCTCCACAGCCTGAGATGGACGCAGTACGTCCATGGTAGGGAGGCGGGGGGACATGGCACCTGAACAAATGGCCGAAGAGGGGTCGCTCCCGGAGAGCGGTGTCCCGCTGCAGCCGCCGCGGCCGCTCGACGCCATCGATCAGGACATCCTGCAGATGCTCCAGGCGGACGGCCGCGCCTCGATACGGTCGGTCGCCGAGCGGGTCCACGTCTCGCGCGCCAACGCCTACGCGCGGATCAACCGGCTCATCGAGGACGGCGTCATCCGCGGCTTCGGGGCCCGCGTGAACCACGAGCGCGCGGGCCAGGGCACCAGCGCCTACATCACGCTGAAGATCGTGCAGAACTCCTGGCGGACCGTGCGCGAGCAGCTCAGACAGCTGCCCGGCGCCTCCCACATCGCCCTCGTCGGGGGCGATTTCGATGTCCTGCTCCTGGTGCACACGCCCGACAACCGGGCGCTGCGCGAGGTGGTGCTCACCCGGCTCCAGGAAATCCCCGAGGTGCTCAGCACGCGCACGCTGCTGGTGTTCGAGGAGGAGGACCTGGAGCCACAGAGCTGACCGGCCACAGAGCTTGCCGGCCCCGCGGCCGGTCGGCTCAGTCCGCCGTGCGCAGGCCCTCGAAGACCAGCCGCACCACCGCGTCGGCCACCTCGCTCTCGACCATTCCCCGGCCGCCCGGCCGGTACCACTCGACGAGTGAGTTGATCATGCCGAAGACCAGTCGCGTCGCCAGTCGCACGTCCATGTCGCCGCGTACGTCCCCGTCGGCGGCGGCCGCCCTCAGCAGCTCGGCGACCCGGTGGTCGAAGTCGCGGCGCCGCTCCAGGGCCCACCGCTCGGTGTCGGTGTTGCCGCGCACGCGCAGCAGCAGCGTCACGTACGGCAGTTCGCCGATGAGCACCTCGACCATGCGCCGCACGACGTACTCCAGGCGCTGTGAGGCGTGCCCCACGCGCGCGTGCTCCTCGTCGAGGATCCCGAAGAGGCCGTCCAGGGCCCGGCTGACGGCCCGCCGCAGCAGTTCCTCCTTGCCGGCGACGTGGTGGTAGATCGACGACTTGGAGATGCCGGCGGCCTTGGACAGGTGCTCCATGGAGGTGCCGTCGTAGCCGCGCTCGTTGAAGACCTGGACGGCGACCGAGAGCAGGGTCTCCGGGGTGTACGTGTCGCGCTTGGCGGTGGTCACGAGGCGCCCTCCCGCTTCTCGGTGGCGTAGGAGTGCCGGTAGAGCGCGAGGGACGGCGCGTAGCGGCCGGAGGGATCGCGTTCGTGCAGGTCGTCCAGGAGGGAGCAGGCCCAGGTGCGGCCCAGCCTGCGGCTCCACTCGAAGGGGCCGAGGGGGTAGTTCACGCCCAGGCGCATCGCGGTGTCGATGTCCTCCTCGGTGGCCACGCCCTTGGCGACGGCGTCGTGCGCGAGGTCGACGATCCGCGCGACCGTACGGGCGACGATCATGCCGGGGACGTCGCCGATGACGCTGACGTCCTTGCCGAGCGCCTGGAACAGGCCGATCGCCTCGGACATGGTCTGGGTGGAGGTGTCCTGGGAGGCGGACAGGGCGATGCGGGTGGCCTTGCGGTAGTCGAGGGCGAGGTCGAAGTAGACGACGTCCCGGAACTCCACGGAGGTCTGGCCGTCGGCGAGGGCGAGCTGGCCGTCGCCGGGGAGCACCAGGCGGCTGCCGTGGTCCTCTTCCTCCTCGCGGACCTGGATGCCCGCCTCGCGGATCAGCGCGAGCAGTTCGCAGGCGGGGCCCAGGTTGCCCTCGGCGACGACGTACGCGGGCGGCTGGGCCTTCTCCGCGGTGTGCGGCTCGGCCGGCTCGGCGCCCTCCCGGTAGTCGTACCAGCCCTGGCCGGACTTGCGGCCCAGCCGGCCCGACTCGACCAGGCGGCGCTGGGCGAGCGAGGGCGTGAACCGCACGTCCTGGAAGAAGGACTGCCACACGGAGTGCGTGACCGACTCGTTGACGTCCTGCCCGATCAGGTCGGTCAGTTCGAACGCGCCCATCCTGAAGCCGCCCGACTCGCGCAGGATCGCGTCGATGGTGGCCGGGTCGGCGCCCTGGGCCTCGTAGACGGCGAAGGCCTCGGCGTAGAAGGGCCGCGCGATGCGGTTGACGATGAAGCCGGGGGTGTCGGCGCAGGCGACCGGCGTCTTGCCCCAGGAGCGGGCCGTCTCGTACGCGCGCGTGGCCGACGTGACGTCGGTGGCGTACCCGGAGACGACCTCGACGAGCGGCAGCAGCGGCGCGGGGTTGAAGAAGTGCAGTCCGACGAAGCGGCCGGGGTTGCGCAGGGCGCCGGCGATGGCGGTCACCGACAGGGAGGAGGTGTTGGTGGCGAGCAGGCAGTCCTCGCCGACGACGTCCTCCAGCTGCCGCAGCAGCTCCTGCTTGACCTCCAGGCGCTCGACGACGGCCTCGACGACCAGGGAGCAGTCCGCGAGGTCGGTGAGGCTCTCCGCGGCCCGCAGGCGGGCGCGTGCCTCGTCCCGGTCGGTGGCGGCCAGGCGGCCCTTCTCGACGAGCCGGTCGAGGCGCGCGCCGATCGCGGCGGCCGCCTCCCGGGCCCGTCCGGGAACGGCGTCGTACAGCCGCACCGTGTGGCCGGCGACCAGCGCGACCTGGGCGATGCCCTGGCCCATGGCGCCGACGCCGACGACGGCCACGGGGCTGCTGAGGTCGAGTGCTGTCATGTGCGCGATCCTCCCGCACGGGGTTTTCCACAGATGCGGCAGGCCCCCTTGTCCCGACCGATCGTTCGGTTACTCTAACCCTGACTGGCCGTTCCTGCCCAGGGTTCAGCCAGGTCATGGGCTCGAAGAAGAGTTCTCACGACGAGGAGTTGGTCCCGCATGGCCACCGCCGAACTGACCACGCACGATCTGATCGCCCAGCACCGGCCCACCCTCGACCAGGCCCTGGAAACGATCCGCACCCGGGCGTACTGGTCCCCGCACCCGGAACACCCCAAGGCCTACGGGGAGAACGGCAGTCTGGACGCGGCGGCGGGCAAGGCCGCCTTCGAAGCCGTGCTGCACACCCGCCTCGACCTCGGCCAGCCCGGCACCGACGACTGGGTGGGCGACGAGGTCTCGCCGTACGGCATCGAGCTGGGCGTGACCTACCCGCACCCGGACCTGGAGACGCTGCTGCCCGCCATGCGGGCCGGACAGCGCGCCTGGCGCGACGCGGGCCCGGAACTGCGCGCGGTGGTCTGTCTGGAGATCCTCAAGCGGATCAGCGACCGCACGCACGAGTTCACCCACGCGGTCATGCACACCTCCGGCCAGGCCTTCATGATGGCGTTCCAGGCGGGCGGCCCGCATGCACAGGACCGCGGCCTGGAGGCGGTCGCCTACGCGTACGCCGAGCAGGTCCGCACCCCGGGGACGGCGGAGTGGACCAAGCCGCAGGGCAAACGCGACCCGCTGTCGATGACCAAGAGCTTCACAGCGGTCCCGCGCGGCACCGCCCTGCTCATCGGCTGCAACACCTTCCCGACGTGGAACGGCTACCCCGGCCTGTTCGCCTCCCTGGCCACCGGCAACGCGGTCCTGGTCAAGCCTCACCCGCGCGCGGTGCTGCCGCTCGCGCTGACCGTGGGCATCGCGCGCGAGGTGCTCGCCGCGGCCGGCTTCGACCCGAACCTGGTCGCGCTGGCCGCCGAGCGCCCCGGCGAGGGCATCGCCAAGACCCTGGCCACCCGCCCCGAGATCAGGATCATCGACTACACCGGCTCGACCGCCTTCGGCGACTGGCTGGAGGCCAACGCCCGCCAGGCGCAGGTCTTCACCGAGAAGGCCGGCGTCAACACGGTGATCGTGGAGTCCACCGCGAACTACCAGGGCATGCTCGCCAACCTGGCGTTCTCGCTGTCCCTGTACAGCGGCCAGATGTGCACCACCCCGCAGAACCTGCTGATCCCCCGTGAGGGCATCCGCACCGACGAGGGCCCGAAGACCTTCGACGAGGTCGTCGCCGACCTCGCCCGCGCGGTCGACGGCCTCCTCGGCGACGACGCGCGCGCGAACGGCCTGCTCGGCGCGATCGTCAACCCGGACGTCAAAGCCCGCCTGGAGGCCGCGGCAGGGCTCGGCGAGGTCGCCCTCGCCTCCCGCGAGGTGAGCAACCCGGAGTTCCCGGACGCGGTCGTGCGCACCCCGGTCATCGTGAAACTGGACGGGGCCAAGCCGGCCGACGAGGCCGCCTACATGAGCGAGTGCTTCGGCCCGGTCTCCTTCGCCGTCGCCGTCGGCTCCGCGGCCGACGCGGTCGCCCTGCTGCGGCGCACGGTGCGCGAGAAGGGCGCGATGACGGTCGGCGCGTACACCACCGACGAGGAGGTCGAGGAGGCGATCCAGGAGGTCTGCCTGGAGGAGTCCGCCCAGCTGTCCTTCAACCTCACCGGCGGGGTCTACGTCAACCAGACGGCGGCGTTCTCTGACTTCCACGGCTCGGGCGGCAACCCGGCGGCCAACGCGGCCCTCACCGACGGCGCGTTCGTCGCCAACCGCTTCCGGGTGGTCGAGGTCCGCAGGGACGTCTAGGGACGCCCAGGGGCCGTCTGGGGGCCGTCTGGGGGACGTCTGGGGGACGTCTGGGGGACGTCTGGGGGACGTCTGGGAATGTTCCAGGGACGCCCAGGGACGCCCAGGGACGCCCAGGGACGCCCAGGGGCGTCTAAGGGGCGTGCGGTGCGCCGCCGGTGGCACTCCAGTGGTACAGCGTCATGGCCACACTGGTCGCGAGGTTGTAGCTGGAGACCTGGGGGCGCATCGGCAGGGCGAGAAGATGATCGGCACGCGCGCGCAGCTCCGCGGAGAGCCCGCTGCGCTCGGAGCCGAAGGCGAGAAGGGCGTCGTCCGGGAGCTCGACGCCCCGGATGTCGTCGCCCTCCGGGTCCAGCGCGAACACCGGCCCGGCCGGCAGCTCGTCGACGGTCAGCCGCTCCACGGCGGTCGCGAAGTGCAGCCCCGCCCCGCCACGCACGACGGTCGGATGCCAGGGATCGAGCGTGCCGGTGGTGACCACCCCGGTCGCCCCGAACCCGGCGGCCAGCCGGATCACCGCCCCCGCGTTGCCCAGATTGCGCGGGTTGTCGAGAACCACCACCGGACTACTGCGGGGCGCGTGCCCGAGCCGCTCCAGGTTGTCCTCCCGCGAAGGCCGCACCGCCAGGGCAGCGACCGCCGTGGGATGCGGACGCGGCACCAGGGAGGCGTACGTCGCCTCCGGGACCTCCGTCAGGAGCGCCACCAGCGCCTCGCGCACGTCGGGAGCGAGCTCGTCGGCGAGAGCGAGCGCCGCCCGCCGGTCGACAGTGACCGCCACCGGCACCTCCGCCCCGAAGCGCACGGCGTGCTTGAGGGCGTGGAAGCCGTCGAGCAGGACGGACGCGTCGGCGAGCCTGCGCCACCGGCCGAGCGGGTCGCAGCCGGCGCTCACGGGGTCGGTCATGCCGTGAACCCTACGCGCGCGTGCTCGGCGTCCTCCTGAGCCCGCGGCTCCGCCGCCGTACGGCCGCCGTCGGAGAACAGCCGTCCACGCGCGCGTGCCGCCCAGCCGCCCAGCCGGTGCAGGAACGACGTCGGCAGGAACACGGCGTCCGTCGCGATCATCGCCAGCGAGAAGAACGGCAGGCCCAGCACCACGGCGATCACCGCGTGCTCGACCATCATCAGAGCCAGCAGAACGTTCTTCAGCCGCCGGTTGAACAGGGTGAACGGGAAGGCGACCTGCACGATCACGGTCCCGTACGTCGCGAGCAGCACCATCGTGCCGCTGCCCGCGAGCAGGTCGGCGAGCGCGGGCCAGGGCGAGAAGTAGTCCAGGTGCAGCGGGTAGTACACGGCGGTGCCGTCCTGCCAGCGCGAGCCCTGGATCTTGTACCAGCCGGCCGTCGCATAGATCAGACAGGCCTCGGTCATGATCACGACCAGAGCACCGTTGTGCAGGATGTTGCCGATCACGTCGAGCAGGATCCGCGGCTCCGCCGACTTCCGCAGACGGCCGACGGCCCACCACAGACCCTGGGCGACCCACGCCGCCCACAGCAGCACCGGAATGCTCCACTCACTGTGGAAACGGCCCGCGACAGTCACCGTGACCAGCACAAACCCGCCCGCGGCCCACAGAACGGGACCCATCCGGTCCGTGCCCCGCTCCCCACGCGCGCGTGCCGCCTGCTCACGCCGCGCCCGCCGCGCGTCCAGCGACCACACCCGACCGCAGCGCATGAACACGAGGTAGATCGACATCAGGTGCAGGACGTTGTCGCCACCGTCGCCCATGAAGACACTGCGGTTCTGCAGCGAGAGCACACCGACCATGAACAGCACCGACATCGCACGGGTGCGCCACCCCAGCAGCAGCAGCGCGCTGGAGAGCAGCGCGAGCGCGTACACGGCCTCGAACCAGCCCCGGCCGTCCGACCACATCAGGGCCGTGAACGCGCCATTGGAGTCGATCAGCTGCCGGGCCAGCTCCCAGTCCCACGGACCGTCGGGGCCGTAGAGCTCCTGGCGGTGGGGGAACTCGCGCACCAGGAACAGCAGCCACGTGGCGCTGAAGCCGATCCGGACCACGGCACTCTGGTACGGCCCGAGCGCCGACTCGGTGACGCGGGCGATGGCGGTGGACACCGTCAAGGAGAACCGGTTCACCTCGTACCTCCCTCGGCCCCGCCGTCCGGCACCGACCACCAGGGCAGCTCGCGGTACACCGGGCTCATCGACACCTTCTCGTCGCTCCACTTCGGCGGGGTCACATTGGTGGTCTGCGAGCGGACCTGGACCCGCTCGACGACACCGCCGTCACCGGCCGCCCCGCCACGCTCCAGCCGCAGCACCACGATGCGGCGCAGATACGTCTCCGAGAGCGCGCCACGTATGCCAACCGGGCGGTTGTCGTTGCCGTGCGTGGACGTGTAGAAGTCCCAGGCGCGGCGCAGCTCGTTCTGCTGGGTGTGGCTCGGCAGCAGGTTGCCGTCGATGGCCCGGCCGTCCTGCGCGGACAGGTCGTACCAGCCGGTGGTCCTCGACCCGCCCTCCGCGGTGCGGACCTCGGCGCGGACCTGGACGGCGATGTTCTGCTGCAACGGGTTCGGCGCGAACAGCTTCCAGTTCTGCTCGAACTCCGGGTAGATCCATTCGTCGATCGCCCTACCGTGCGCCTTGGTGACCGTGTTAGACGGCGCGACGTGCAAAAACACCATCCCGACATGCACACAGACGGCGACCGCGACGACGGCGAGCGCCAGCGCGGCGCCGATCTGATAGCGCGGCGAGAGCGCGGCCACACCGGTACGGGGCTCGGGGTGCGGGGGCACGCGGTGCGGGGGCGCGGGGTACAGGGGCGCGGGGTGCGGGGGCTCAGCCGCCACACCGGCGGTGGGGACGACACCGGCGGACGGGACGACGGCCGGCCAGGCAAGGGGGCCGGTCGGCTCGACCCGAGGGCCTGGTGCAGCGCCGGCCTCAGGAGGAACGGACCCGGCCCGGGGGCCCGGAACGGTGCCCTCCGCGGGGGAGGCCCCGGCCACGGCGCCCGTTTGCGCTTCCGCTTCCGTTTCCGTC